>JBBSRF010000092.1:0-9332 GCA_038243335.1 Sphingobacteriales bacterium | reverse complement strand
ATCAGCAGTACTTTTTAATACTAATTCACTTGCATTAGTTACAGTTAAACTTATTGTTTTAGGTGTGTAAATGTAAATTATAGCATAATTTCTAAATCTATTTTCTTCATCTTGTTTTTGCTTTTTGACTGTTAATTGCAGCTGTCCATTCTCATCAACATTTATATTGATGAAATCTTTGTATTCATCAGAAATTTTAACTCCAAATTTTTCATCTTTAATCAATTGAATATTTAAAGCTAACCTTTTAGCATCTGATAGATTGACTGATTCAAATGTTGACGAAACAGCTATACTCGTCATGTTTTTACTTAGGGTACTAAAATTTTCAACTTTAGGTATAAAATCTACTCTATCTTCATAACTTCCTTTTTTATACTGTGTTGCAGAAACAATTACCATCCCTAATATTGGAATTATAATTAACGCTCCTGCAAATGTGATCAATAATTTATTACTTGTTTTCATGATTTATAAATTAAAATTTTCTTTAACAAAAGTATCGTAACGTGTTTGCAATTCATCAAACCCAATGTTTAACAAATACATATTTCTAAAAACTACGGGCAATTCATCTTCCATAAATTGTGTTTTTCGATAATCTTTAACGTTGACTAAAGCATTATCTGCTACAAAAAAGCCAATGCCTCTTTTGTTGTTAATTATATTTTTGTTTTGAAGTAATTCGTAGGTACGCATTACTGTATTTGGGTTAACCTCTAGCTCAACAGCCATTTCCCTTACTGAAGGTACTTTTTCTTCAACATTCCATTTGCTTAACAAAATATGCTCGCAAACGTAATCGGCTATTTGAAGGTATATTGCCTTATTATCTCTAAATTCCATAGCTATCCATTTAAATTAAACCTGTTTTTCTTTAAGGCGTGTGTAAGTAATACTCCAAAAAATTGCAGTTAAGAGAAGTATAAGAAAGAATAAACCTAGTTCTATTAAACCTTTAAAATTATGGTATTCCCTCTGAGAATCATTTATCATTATTCTACCATCAAATATTGTTTGGCCAGATTTCACCATAATCCAAGTCCAAATACCAGAGAAAATCATGGTAAAAATGGCGGTTTTGATGTAATGATATTTATTAAAGTAAATTGAGCCTAGTAAAAATATACTCGTCACAAAAAAAGGTAAGCCGTAAATTGGAATAAATTTGTGATCAAATCCGTTTTGGACAAAGAAGTAAGATAAATTAGACATTTCGCTTTTTATATTCTCACCAGTTTCAGAATCAAAAGTTTCTCTCCCAATCATATGTGCCATACTTTTTAACTTAGTTATAAAAGCTAAATCAGTTAGATAAAATATAATAATAAAACTCAGTGTACTTAATAGGGCAGTAAAAAATATGCCAGTCAAAAACTTCTCGAAAGTAGATGCAGGGATCATTAAGTCTATCGTTGCCTTTGGTTTTTGACCTAAGTGCGCAAAGTAACTACTGGCAATAACTGTAATAAAAAGAAAGCCAAATATTAAGAATAAAGGTTCTCTAAAATTTAATGACCTTTCGTATAATGGACCATCTCCAGTAATGAATCCATAAAGTGAAAAACTGTAAAAAGTGACAATTACGCCGAGTGCCACAGCTAAAGTAATTAAATATATTTTACCAAATTCTAGCCATTGTCTCTTTAACAAAAGACCAAAACGTTGTATGTTAAATGTATTGTTCATGTCTGTTTTAGTTTTAATTAAAAATTGGTTTTAATTTGTTTTTTTCTGCTAAAACCGCATTAAATAATAATTCGATATCTAGCTTGCTATCTTCTTGGTGATAATTAGCAACCACTGCATTGTAACCAGCTAAAGACGGTTCTGCATAGATTACAGTATCATCTAATTCTTTAACGCGTTTAAAGCAAAGTTTGTTGGTTATTTCCTCCACAGATGCTTTTAGCGCAACGCAATTTTCGTCAAGCATAATTACCGTATCAATTAAATTATCTAAATCTCGCACCTGATGGGTAGAAATAATGATGCAGCGATCTTCTGTTAAGGCAGATGCCATTATTTTACGAAACTGCGCTTTTGATGGAATATCTAAACCATTGGTAGGTTCATCCATAATGATGAATTTTGCATTTGTAGCTAAACCAAAGGAAATGATTACTTTTTTCTTTTGTCCGTAAGACATGTCAATCAGTTTCTGCCCTACCGGAATATCAAACTCTGCTAACAAGGCCGTGAAATAATCATGATTGAAGTTTGGATAAAAAGCTACATTAGCTTTTACATAAGCATCAATCTTTACGGCTGGCAAATAGAATTCTTCTGGAATAAAACAAATCTGATTTAACAAACTCGGCTGTCTTTTAGCAGGGTCGAAACCTAAAACATCTACTGTTCCGCTTTCTGCATATACCAAACCAGCCATGTTTTTTAACAAGGTTGATTTACCAGCACCATTTTTACCCAATAAACCATAAATATGGCCGGCGCTTAATTGCATACTCAAGTTTTTAAACAGCAAATTATTTTTGCTATAGCCAAAATTGAGGTTGTTAATTTTAATCATACTCTACTGTATTAGTTAAATAATACACTAAAGTATTAGGTTAATTTGAAATTTCCAAATTATTTGTGAAATATTTTAATTTTTTATGATTATTTGAAAAGTCAAAGACATATTTAATCGGTATTTTATCTACCACAGAACACTAATCGGCACTCTTGCAATCAAATTTAACCTCCTCGTCCTGCTGAGTTTATTTCAGCATATTTCATGCTATAAAGACCCTGAAATAAATTCAGGGTGACGAAAATATAATAAAAAATTCAAAAGAATAGATTACCTCCTAGTACCTCTCCGATAAATCGGAACAAGCTCTCGCAATGATGAATTGTGCATTAAAAAACCCCAGTTTGCTTGCGCAAAACTGGGGCGATATTAAACCTAACCGTTATCTTCCTATAAAATCGGAACTGTAATTCCAAAACTTACATTTCTACCAGTATTATAAATTCCTGCTGGTTTATATCTACTTAAATGATTGTAATATAATTTATTACCTAAATTCTGACCAGAAATCCAGAAGTTAATTTTTCCATTCTTAGTTTTTAAGGAAGTTCCAATTCCAGCATCTAATAATGTATAACCATCAGTTTCTGTTTCAAAACTATCAAAGCGATCTTGTTTAAATACATTGGTTAAACCAATTTTAATAAAACTATCGCTTAAGCCTTTAATAGTTGGCTCAAAACGTAATTCGTTATTTAAACTCCCCGCCGGAATAAATGGTAATGCAGCTCCATTTGCCAAGTTTTTACCTTTTACATAGGCAAAAGTATTTTCAAAGTGTAATGATTTAATCAAGTGAAAATCTAGTGAAGCTTCTCCGCCAATTAAATCTGCATCTGTTTGTACAAAACGATAAATTGGCAAAACACTTGTAGTGCCATTACCTTCATCATAAGGAATTGTTTCATTGCTAAAGTTGCCTGGATAGATATAATTAAAAATACGATTACTATAAGCGTTTAGCCCTAAGGTTACTGTCTCTGCATTATATTCTAATCCCAAATCAAATTGTAAACTCGTTTCTTGTTTTAATTTAGAGTTTCCAATCTCATATCTAAATGTACCTTCATGTTTACCATTTGCACCTAGTTCGGCAATGTTTGGCGCCCTAAATCCAGAACCTGCATTACCTTTAAAATTTAAGTTTTTAGCAATTTCAAAAGCAAAACCTACAGATCCAGACACGTTAGAGAAATTATTATTAAAAGCAGTAAAACGTTGTTGCCCATTATCAATTAAATCTGCACCATCCATGTTTTTGTAATCGTAACGAATACCCGCGTTTACTGCTCCATTTTTCAAATTTCGTTTTAAATAAGCAAAAGCGCCAATATTATCACTTATATAATCTGGTATTAAATACTCATCCCCATTGTTAACATTGGTTTGATGCATGCCTTGTAAACCAATTGTTGGCTCCCAAACGCCGCTGTTTGCAAAAGAATATTTAACATCATAAGTTAGAGAATTTAAATTCAAATGTAATCCTGGCTCGTCTTTGCTTTCTTCAAACTCTTTTCTAATGTTACGCTGAAAAGCAAAGGTGCTTTTCAATTGTCCGCCACCTAAAAGTATATTACTATTTAATGCTGCTCTGTAATGGTTAATGTTTTGAAAAGGTAAGCCTAGTTTTCTATTACGAGCATCGCTATCACTAATTATATTTCCATCGTCATCTAAATAGCTACCACTTGCATCTGGTCCATTTTCTACTAAACCAACATTAGTATTGAATCTCGAAAGCGTTAAATGTGAGTAACCCCATGTTTTATTTAAACCAATCATACCATTAATATTAGTTTCATTAAAGCCAGAATTTGGAACAACCTCACCTTTATAAGCAAAACTATGTGCATTTTTATAAGATACTCTGCCTCTATAAGCAAAGCCATCATTATTGCCTCTTAACATCACAGAAGAACCAATAAGACCGTTATTAGTACTGTAATTTGTTGTAAAACTCCCATTCATATCTCCAGATGCAGGCACTAAATCATCAATAATGTTAATTACTCCGCCTAAGGCATCAGAACCATATAATAAACTTGCTGGCCCTTTTAGCACCTCTATTCTTGAAGCAGCATACTGATCTATTTCTACACCATGCTCATCTCCCCATTGTTGGGCTTCTTCTCTCGCTCCATCTACAATGGTTAAAACACGGTTATAACCTAAACCTCTGATAGATGGTTTAGAAATAGCACCCCCAGTAGTTACTTGAGAAATACCTGGCACTTTAGCAATCGCATCAATAATGTTTGTTCCGCCAGACTGAGCAAGTTTTTCTCTATTTATCGAAATAACAGCTAAACTATTTGTTTTACTATTTGCACTATGCGGCGTTCCAGTAATTACGATCTCTGCGCTTTCTATAACAGAAGGCACTAAACTAAATGACACATTAGCGATGTTGGCTAAATCAATTTGTTGTGAAGCGGTTTTATAACCTATAAAACGCACTTCAACTAAAAACTTTCCTTTTAATGGGATATTTTTAAAAATAAAATCTCCATTTTCATTTGTGGTAGTGGTTGCTTTTAAATCTGATATAAAAACAGTTGCGCCAACCAAAGGCTGTTTCGTGTCTGCATCAGTAACTTTACCTTTAAATTCTGCTAATGAATCTGCCATTGATGGCAAACAAAAAACTGTAAACAGTACAACTAATAAAAGGTGTATCTTCTTCATATAAGATATTTTATAAATAAATAGAATCATAGCACAGCTAAAATCTATTCGTAAAATGATTAATAATAATTTTGGACAGCCAAAAGGCTAAATTTGATATTAAATGAAGAAATTTGGTGGACCTCTTAAAGATGTAGAGATTAGTTCTGAATAAGAACTAGTTACAATAGGACTATTTTTTTCTAGTAACTGACTATTTAAATACGTAGTATAAGAAGAAACTGAAACCGTATAATTTTTCTCAAAATGAGCTTTACAAATTAAACAATGATCTTGCTCGGCTTTAACATGAAGTTTATGCGTACAATTTTTTTCAACTGTAGTCGCAACTTCTTGATGATGATGTAAGGAACTCCACGGCGTAATAGCAAATGAAAACACCCAAAGCATGGCAAGAGTTAAAATTCTTTTGATATGTGAAGCTTTCTTTTTCAATTTCTAAAACAAACCTAAACAAATAACAATAATTCTCTACATTTGATATGTAACATTGCCTTTATATGAAGCAAATATGATTGAAAACTTAGACTTAAAAGTAAAGAACACACCTACTGGCAATAAACTAACCTGTAAAGGATGGGTACAAGAAGCTGCTTTAAGAATGTTGTTAAATAACTTAGATCCAGATGTTGCCGAACGACCAGAAGACTTGATTGTATACGGTGGAAGGGGGAAAGCTGCGAGAAATAAAGAAGCTTTAGTATTAATCATTAAAGCGTTACAAAATTTAGAAGATGATGAAACTTTACTGATCCAATCTGGTAAACCAGTGTGTGTTTTACCAACACATAAAGATGCGCCAAGAGTTTTAATTTCTAATTCTCAATTGGTACCAAAATGGGCTACACAAAAACATTTTGATGAATTAGAAGACAAAGGTCTAATGATGTACGGGCAAATGACTGCCGGTTCATGGATTTATATCGGTTCGCAAGGAATTGTTCAAGGCACTTATGAAACTTATTCGGCTTTGGCTAAAAAACATTTTGAAAGCAATTTAAAAGGAACGTTAAATGTAACTGCTGGTTTAGGGGGTATGGGCGGTGCACAACCTTTAGCCATTACCATGAACCAAGGCGTATGCCTAGCGGCTGATGTGGAAGAGTGGCGAATTAAAAAACGCTTAGAAACAAGATATATTGATGAGATTGCTTATGACATTGATAAGGCGATTGATAAAGCTTTACAATACAAGAAAGAAAACAAAGCGATTTCTATCGGCGTAGTTTGTAATGCGGTAGAACTTTTGCAAAGATTAATTGATAGAAATATTACTCCTGATACCTTAACTGATCAAACTTCTGCACACGATCCATTAATTGGGTATTTCCCAGAAGGAATAACTGTTGCTGAAGCAAATGCATTAAGAACTTCCAATCCTGAAGAATATACAAAACGTTCTTACGCAACCATGGCTAAACATGTTCAGCAAATGTTGGAGTTACAAAGTCGTGGTGCAATAACTTTTGATTACGGCAATAATTTACGCGGAAGAGCTTTGGAGGGCGGAGTTACAAATGCATTCGATTTCCCAGGCTTCGTTCCTGCTTATATTCGTCCCTTGTTTTGCGAAGGCAAAGGTCCTTTCCGTTGGGCAGCTTTAAGTGGCGATCCACAAGATATTTACGAAACAGATAAAGTTATATTAGAACTTTTCCCAGAAAATGAAAGTTTACGTCAATGGATAACCATGGCGCAAGAACGCATTGCTTTTCAGGGATTACCTGCCAGAATTTGTTGGTTAGGCCAAGGGGAAAGAGAAAAAGCGGGCTTGGCTTTTAACAAATTGGTAGCCGATGGAAAAGTTAAAGCACCAATTGTTATTGGTAGAGATCATTTAGACACTGGTTCTGTTGCTTCGCCAAACAGAGAAACCGAAGCCATGTTAGATGGTTCTGATGCGGTAGCCGATTGGCCAATTTTAAATGCATTAATCAACACAGCTGGTGGAGCAAGTTGGGTTTCGCTGCACCACGGTGGGGGAGTTGGCATTGGCTACTCTATTCACGCTGGGATGGTCATCGTTGCCGATGGAACTGAAGATGCAGCTATCCGAATTAAACGCGTTTTACATAATGACCCTGCAATGGGTGTTATCCGCCATGCAGATGCAGGATATGACATTGCTAAAGATACGTTGAGAAAACACAGATTGGGTTTAAAAGAATAGTTATTTACACTGAATACACATTTAAATATTTTGGTTCATTTACCATTAAAAAAAATATTTTATGCTTAACCGTTTTTAAATCTCTAATTTATTTCTACCTTTATTCCAAAGGAAATGGTGTCTTCCTATTTAAACCGCCCTAAAAAGCTGATGACGCCTGGTTATAAATGTAAAAACATTTAATCAGGAAATTTATGTCATTAAAGAACGAAAAGTCAATCAGCAAAAAAATAAACCTTTACTATATATCTTTTTTTCGAAGTTATCCTGCAATTCCGTATATCCTTAAATGGCTAATTATTAGTGTAATTATTGGTGTATTAATAGGCTCAGCATCTGCTGGATTTCTACAATCGCTAAACTGGGTTACCAATTATCGTGAAAATCATCTATGGATCATCGCCTTACTACCCATTGCCGGATCGTTTATTGGTTTGCTCTACTACTACTGGGGTAAGGATGTAGAATCTGGCAACAACTTATTAATTGACACCATCCACGAGCCCAAGCAAACCATTCCATTTAAAATGATGCCTTTTGTTTACATCGGCACAATAGCTACCCATTTATTTGGTGGCTCTGCTGGTCGGGAGGGTACTGCTATACAAATGGCAGGATCAATAGCAGATCAGTTTAGCAAACCATTTAAACTCTCTCCAGAAGAAAGAAAAATATTAATCATTGCTGCCATCTCCGCTGGTTTTGGCTCTGTTTTCGGAACACCCTTAGCTGGTGCAATTTTCGGGATGGAAGTTTTTTTAATTGGAAGATTAAAATACAACTCTATTTTTCCAGCCTTTGCTGCTGCAATTATTGCAGATATGGTAACAAAACTTTGGAGTACGCCTCATACACATTATCAAATTGATTTTGTTCCTAATATTACATTTTTAAACCTTTTCTATGCCATAATAGCGGGCATAATATTTGGTTTATGCGCAAAAATGTTTAGTAAAACATTACATTTTGCAAGTTCTATTTTTAAATCGAAAATAAAATACCCTCCATTAAGACCTTTTATTGGAGGTTTAATTTTAGTGATCATCATATACTTATCTGGCACTACAAAGTATATTGGCTTGGGCGTACCCACTATTGTGGAAGCATTCAACCTGCAAATGCCGATTTATAGTTTTGCCATTAAAATAGTACTAACCGTCCTGACATTAGCTGCTGGTTATAAAGGCGGTGAAGTAACACCATTATTTTTTATTGGCGCAACCTTAGGGAGTGCTCTATCCATTTTCATACCATTACCTGTGGCACTTTTAGCTGGGATGGGATTTGTAGCCGTCTTTGCAGGGGCAACCAATACGCCTTTAGCTTGCACGATTATGGCAATTGAATTATTTGGCATTGAATGTGGAGTTTATGTAGCCATTGCATGCATCATTTCATATCTATTATCTGGACATACCGGTATTTACGGCCAACAAGTAATTGGACAGCCTAAACATCAACGTTTTTTAAACCTTTTGAATAAAAGAATTCAGGATATATAGTAAATCTAGAGCGATAATTAAACATCTCCTAATAGAAGAGTTTTTTTGTCATAATTTACTGTAACTAGAATTAATATAATCCAAACTAAAATAAAAGGAATTAGTAAGATAATAAATAGTGGAAAACTAATTAAAGTCAATAATAAATAAATTAAGGGAACGATTATAAAAATTTTCTTCCGATGTTTTGAGAGAAAAAACAAAGGGATTAAGTATAGACAAATTGTAGAAATCAACACCAAAATATAAAATGAATCCCGAAATACATCCCATCTTAATGCTATAAAATCTCTAAAAAACCCATTGAGATATAAATTACCTTTATCACCTCCATTTAAAGAAACGCCGATAAATGTACACGCAATTAAAAGAAAAGTTAAAATTAGTAAGGTGATTTTATCGTCAATAGATTTCATAAAACTTAAGAATTATTCTTGTT
>JBBSRF010000091.1:0-9411 GCA_038243335.1 Sphingobacteriales bacterium | reverse complement strand
TTTTGAGCACAAATCTAAAGCTTATGCTTTTGAAGAACGTGTTCAAGCGTTTTTACTAGATGATTTTGAAAGCATGCTACACAAAAGCGGATTTGTAATCACTGAAAAATTCGGCAATTATAGTTTAGACCCTTTTGATGAGATTAACTCTGAACGCTTAATTCTTGTTTGTAAAAAGGCATGATAACAACAGACCTTCAACAATTTGATTTAGAGCTGTTTCTAAGCATTCATAAAGGGCTTAGCAATAGTTTTTTCGATTGGTTGATGCCATTGTTAAGAAATCGTTTCTTTTGGTCACCTCTTTACCTTTTTATTATCATCTTTTGTATTAAAAATTATAGAAAACAAGGTTATTACATGATTGGGATGATTTTAGCAACTTTTGCTATGGGCGATTTAATTTCATCAAGATTAATTAAACCATTTGTAGCTAGAATTAGGCCTTGTAATGATATAAGTTTGGCAAATGAAATCATTCATCGAGTACCTTGCGGTAGTGGCTATAGCTTCCCTTCTGCGCATGCTACAAATCATTTTGCAATTGCAGTATTTCTAATTTGTTTGTTTTATCCAAAATGGAAACCAATTTTACCTTTAGGTTTGTTCTGGGCATTTCTAATTTGCTTTGCACAAATTTATGTTGGTGTCCATTACCCAATAGACACTTTGTTTGGAGCATTGCTAGGAACTACCATTGGATTTATTACATTTTACATTTACACAAAAATTAAAACCGCTACATAATGGAAATTTGGAAATTCCTAGTCTTATTTTTCTGTGCTTTTTTTGGCGGAGCAGCTATTTTTTTAGTTAAGAGCGATAAATCTCAACTCCTAAAGTTAATTCTTTCTTTTAGTGGAGCGTATTTATTTGCAATTACGGTTTTACACTTAATTCCTGATGCATACAGTGGCTCTGACAAAGCTGAAATTGGAATTTTTATTTTGATAGGTTTTTTGCTACAAATATTTTTAGAGCAGTTTTCTGAAGGGGTAGAACATGGACATATTCACAAACATCATGATGGGCATAATTTTCCATGGGGAATTATGATTAGTTTATGTTTACATGGCTTTTTAGAAGGAATGCCATTGGCTAGAGACCAAAATAATGAATTAATATTTGGAATTTCTTTACACCATATCCCAGCAGCTTTCGCATTAGCAAGCATTTTAGTGCAAAATAAATTTAAAGCTAAATCAGTTACTTTTTATATTAGTATTTTTGCTGTAATGGCACCATTAGGCTACTATTTTAGCATTAGCTTAAGTAATGGGGGTATTAATGGGATGGAACCTTATTTTAATAAAGTAATGGGTATTGTAATTGGTATATTTTTACACATCTCTACTACCATATTATTTGAAAGCAGTTCAGATCACAAAATTAACTTACGTAAAATGCTTGCTGTATTATCAGGAATAGGGATAGCATTAATTGGCTTTTTTGCAGCAGGTAATACACACTAAAATAGAAGTCTATTAACCCCTCATCTTATCTAAAAGTAAATTTAATTGCTCAGCTTCCGCAGTTGTTAAATTTGGGGCAATCACACTAGAAAAATCTATTTCTTTATCCATTTTTTTTAAAAGCGCTAAGCCCTTATCAGCAATCATAATATCTACAGCTCTTTTATCGTAATTGTTAACTGTCTTATTTACATAACCTTTCTGTATTAATCTATCTATGATTCTAGAAACATCACTCATCTTATCTAAAACCCTTGCTTTAATTAGGTTTACGGTAGCTGGGCTTGGATATTGGCCTCTTAATATTCTTAACACGTTAAACTGTTGTGTAGTAATCTCAAAAGGGTGTATAATATCTTTGACCTTTTGATTACTCCAATGGTAGGTGAATGTTAAATTAACTAGAGATTGTTGAAAAATATTTTCAAACTTAGACGCTTGTATTTCTTTTTGTAACTGAGCCATTAAGAATTAGATGTTTTATTTTTAGATATGATATTTTCTTTTTTAGTTTTAACTCCATAATTCCACGGACAATGCATACACTTATTTTTACAACACGTCCCTCTTTTAAGATGGTATGCTGCTGTAAAAACCATTAATCCATTTTCATTAAAATAATAATCAACATTTTCCACCATTAATTGAGCATTTTAACTACCAATTTACTTTCAAAATGTGTGACTAAGTTTTTACCATCTCCATGAGTTGTCCAAATTTCTTTTGGCTTAACTAATTCAATAGTTTTCAAAATCGCTTTCCAATCTACGTGATCCGAAATAAAAATTTGAATTTCATTATTTCTTTGTAAATGCTTCCATCCTGTTACAAAAATCCTAACTACATTTACTGCCCTAAAATAGCTATTAAAAACCATTGGTGGTACAATATATATCATATTAGTGAGATTATTTTTCATCACTTTTCTATCGTAAGCTTCATAATTGCCCAAAGAAATACCTAATTCTTCATATAATTTAACAAAGGGAAAAATGCTATGATGTACTAAAATTCTCTTTTCTGGGCAATGCTGATTAATCATTGAAATCAATCTCTGACTTTTCCCCAACGCATAAGAACCTAACATAACATTTGTACTTACGGCGTTCAATTTTTTGATCTCTTCTACCGCATCCGGATGTTCTGTTTCTGGGTTTGCAAAAGTTGTTTCTGTAATTAAAACGTCTGCATTAACAAACTCCATAGGCTCACATGTTGCATCTTCTTCCAGTTTATAATCTCCAGTATAAAGATATTTCACGCCTCCATATTTCATTAAGACCAATGCAGAACCTAATATATGTCCGGCAGGAATGAAACTAATTTCAACTCCGTTTAAGATGAAGTTTTTGTGATAAGGCTTAATATAAAAATTACTAGCTGCAAATTTCTTATATCGATGTTTCATAAATACTGATGTAGCTTCAGTGCAGTATACATTTTGATGACCACCAATTGCATGATCTCCATGTGCATGAGAAATTACAGCGTCTACAAATGGTTCTTTAGGGTCTAAGTAGAAATTCCCATAACTACAATATAGACCCATTTTAGTTTGAACGATAAAATCGTCTATTATATTATTGATTATCGGCATAAATGTGGATTGAAAATTAAAGACTTAAAAATTGCTGATGTAGGGCTAAGACCTGTAGAATTAAAGAATGATTTTCATTATTTTCAATAAAATAATCAGCCATCTTCAGTTTTTGTTTATCTGTAAACTGTTTATTCATTCTTGCTTTAACTTGCATTTCCGTAACACCGTCTCGCTTCATTACTCTTGCTAGTTTTGAAGTTAGCGGTGCCGTAACTAATATAGTGTGGTCACACATTTGATCAGCGCCACTCTCAAATAATAAAGCTGCTTCTTTTAAAACATAAGGAACATTTGATGGCATTTCTTTCACCCAAGTTTCAAATGCTCTAAACACTGCAGGATGAACAATTGAATTTAGTTTAGTTAATGCATTTATATCATTAAAAACAATATCAGCTATGTGCTTACTATTTAAAACTTTGTTTTCTAAATAGCTATCTTTTCCAAAAGCCGATTTTACTTCTTCAATTAAAAATGCATCTTCTACCATAATTTTCTTGGCAGTTAAATCTGCATTAAAAACCGGGATACCTAGTGATTCAAAAACCTTACAAACTGTTGTTTTTCCACTACCAATACCACCTGTAATTCCAATTTTTAACATTATTTTTCGATTATAAAATTAATTTTATTAGGCATTACATTAATTAATTTACAATAATCAGGAAAACGCGTAATCTTAACAGTAAAGCTTTGATGTTTCAATTGCTTCCATTCATTTACATCAACAACCCCTTCAATAAAATCTTCATCAACTTCTTGATAGTTAGATAGTGCAACTAAAAAAGTTACCTTAACCTTTTTCGGATAAAGTTTGATATTTAAAAACTCAGTATTATTAATAACCTTTAACTGTATCTCTATAGTTTTCTCCGTAAACTCATCAACTGGTATTTTTACACCTACACTTGATGGGTAAATACTAATGTTGTTTAGGTTGTCTTGTTTAATGGCTACCCTCGTATTAATTGTATGTTGCAAATCAACTAATTTTAAGGTATCGGTTTCCCAAGCTGTAATTTTTGCTAATTCTTCTTGAGGTCCAGAAATATTAATATAAGAAGGATTCAATTGTATTGGATTAGATAAACCATATTGGTTCATATAACTAAAATTTTTAACCAATTTTACAGGAACCTGTTTATTTGTACGCTTAGAAAAATCAAAATATAATGTATCTGGCTTTACTGAAATAATTTTTTGAGAGGTTTCTAATTGCTTATTAATTTGGGATAATTGTTCAGTAAAAAGAATATAATTGCGACGATTCAGTTTCTCTAAACTAACCGTAATAGACTGTGGTTTAATCCTTAAACGAGAAAAAAGCAATTGCCATCCAGTTCCTTCCACTTGTAAATCTACGGCATCTGGCTGTAATGCTTTAAATGCCTTTTTTTGAGGCTCATCTTTATAAATTAATTCTGTTTTAGCTGTATAAACGTATTTGTTGTTGAGGGCTAAAAACAACCAGGCACAAATTGCTGCAATAAAGCAGGCAATAAGTAATCCGAAACGTTTACGTTCTACCTTGGTTAATTTTATAAATGGCATAGGGGTAAAATTACAAAAAAAAGCCGCTCTCCCGAAATTACGAAAGAGCGGCCTTAATTTTTTAAATTTATTAAGCTTTAGGTGTTGCTGCTGCTGCTGCTGCTTTAGTAGCTTCTAAAGAGATGGAAGATTTATCAAATCTAATTTTAGTACCACCCTCTACTTCAATTAAGAACGTAGTATCGTTAGCACCTACAATTTTACCATGTATACCAGCAGTTGTGATAATTTTATCACCTATTCCTAATTCTGCAACTAATTTTTTATGGTCTTTTGCTTTTTTAACTTGAGGTCTAATCATAAAGAAATAGAATACAATCATAATTAATACCATTGGTAAAATGGTACTGTAAAGTTGATTTCCGCCTGCTGCTTGTAATAATAATGTTGATGTCATTTTGATAGTTATTTTATAATAATATTATGAATAAGTTAATTATTGAGTGTTCAGCTCTATTTTTTTTCTTTTACTTCTCCTACTAAATGTAAACCTTCTGCTGCTGGGTTTGCATTTGAAGTGATCGTAACCACTTTATCTTGTATACCCATTTTACCTTGACTATTAAATACAACGATTATTATACCTTCTTCTCCTGGTTTAATTGGTGCTTTTGGATATTCAGGAACAGTACAACCACAAGTTGCAGTTGCATCTGTAATAATTAAAGGAGTTTTGCCAGTATTTTTAAATTTAAAACTAGTTCTCACACTTTCTCCTTCTTCTATAACTCCAAAGTCGAAAATTTCTTTTTCAAATTTAAATTTTGGCGCATCTTCTATTAAAACTCCAGAAGTGTTGGCATCTGAAACTGTTGTTAATTTTTCTTCTACTTTATCATTTGCACTTTGTTTACATGCAGTAAATGCAAGTGGAAATAACATGGTGATTAATAATTTTCTCATTCTTAATGGTATTTTTTAATTTCTATTCAATTAAGCCTCTACCTAATTTTTTTATACTATTTGTTCTTTTTAAATCACTTAAAATCTTGTCTAAGATACCGTTTATAAACGAATTACTTTTTGGCGTACTGTATTCTTTAGATAATTCTAAATATTCATTAATCGTAACTTTAACAGGAATAGATGGAAAATTCATCATTTCGCAAATTGCCATTTTCATTAAAATCGTATCCATTAATGCAATTCTTTCCGATTCCCAATTTTTAGTTCTTTCTGCAATTAATTCATGATAAGCACTGTCATTTTTTAAAGTATAGGCAAATAAATCTTTTACAAATCTGCTATCTTCATTCCAATCTGGACTAATAGGAGTCAGTTTATTTTTAAAAGCATCTTCAGAAGTAAAACTTTTTAATGTTTTAGCAATCATCCCTTGCATTACTTCTCTATCCACTGCCCAATTGATAAACTTATCTTCAAATACCTGAACAATATTTGAGTTTTTGAGTAATATTTTACGAAAAATAAACTTAATAATTTCTTTCGAACTTTCTAAAGTTTCTCCTTCTTCTGCTAAATAAGCAGTATATTCTTTGGTATCCTTTAATTTAATAAAAATAGATTTTACCAATTCAGGATCAGAATGCCAGTTCACTTGATATTTATTAACTAAGGCTGTATACTCAGGATTGAGTTTTAAAACTTCGATAAATTTATTGTGTAAAAGCTTCTGATTTGGGTTTAAATCTTCTGCAGTAGGCAAATGCTTGTTTGATCTTTCAATTGCATCATTTGCTGTATATTCGGTTACATCCACAAGTAACGCAAGCATTCTAATATACATTTCGTAAACGCTGTCAATACTTTGCATTAAAGTTTTTTGACTGCTTACGCTATCTTTTTTCTCTGTCATGTGCCATGCATAAATATTCTGCAAAGCTTTAATTCTTAAGTGCCTTCTGTTTAACATGAATGTAAGAACGATTGGTAAATTATACCGTTTATAAATTTATTAATAAGATGATTTTATTTTCTTGATATCTGCTATTCTTTTTTCTGCGATACGGGCCGCAGCTAAATTTGTTGGGATATTTTCTGCAGCAGACAATTTGATTACTTCTCGAGTAGCATCGTAAATATGTTCCGTTAATTGCATGGTACGTTTTTTACCGAAACCCGTCAATTCTGAATAGCAACTAATTAAACCACCTGCATTTATTAAATAGTCAGGTGCGTATAATATTCCTTTTTTTAATAACAACTGCCCATGAACTGCTTCATCTGCTAATTGGTTATTTGCAGAACCAGCAATGATAGCAAACTTCATGTTTTTAATCGTTTTGTCGTTAACAGTTGCACCTAATGCGCATGGCGCATAGATATCTGCTCCGATAGTAAAAATTTTATCTGCACTAATTGGTTTAGCTTTATATTTTAACGCAACTTCTTGCAGGCGTTCCTGATTAATGTCACTAATGTAAACTTCTACATTTTCTTGTCTTAATAATTCGACTAAATTTTCGCCTACATTCCCAATTCCTTGTACAACTACAGATTTACCAGCAAGCATATCGGTACCGAAAACTTCTTTTACACAAGCTTTAATTCCTAAAAAAACACCTTTTGCCGTTACCGGACCGGGATTGCCGCCTCCTCCAATAGATTCTGGCACACCTGTAACATGCTGAGTTTCCATACGGATATACTCCATGTCTCTGGTTGTAGTACCCATATCTTCAGCAGTGATAAATTCTCCGTTTAAATTTTTAATAAAACGTCCGTAGCTGCGCATTAAAGCTTCTGTTTTTATCTTTCTAGAATCACCAATAATTACTGCTTTACCACCACCCAAGTTTAATCCGGTAATGGCTGCTTTGTAAGTCATTGCTTTAGATAATCGCAATACGTCTTCTAAAGCTTCTGCTTCAGAACTATAACTAAACATCCTAGTTCCGCCTAATGCAGGCCCTAAGGTTGTATCGTGAATTGCGATGATTGCTTTTAACCCAGTATCGGGATCATTGCAAAAAACCACTTTTTTGTGGCCAGATACACTTAATTGGTCTAAAACAGAAGTTTCAATAGAACTATTACCAGACATACAAGATTGTTGAAATGATTGCGCAAAATTAAGATAAATAAATGATTATTTTAATTTAAATATCAATAAAAGAAACTCTTTTGGCTAACTTTACAACTGATGAAGCATCTTTTCTATTTAAATAAATATTTCTATAAATATAAGTGGTGGATTATACCTGGGGTCATCTTCGTTATTATCTCTAATATTTTCGCTGTGGTGCCTGCTCAAGTAGTTGGTCATGCTTTTAATTTGATAACCGAAAATATTTTAATTTATCAGTTATTTGAAGGATTTGATCGTCAACAAATCGTTTATGATATATTTAGTTACAGTCTCTTCTTTTTTGGCGCCTTAATTTTAATCATGTACCTCATCAGAGGATTGTTTTTATTCGCCATGCGCCAAACCATCATCCTTATGTCAAGGCACATAGAATACGACATGAAGAACGAGATTTACGCACATTACCAGCGTTTAAGCTTAGGCTTTTATCGCCGCAACAATACAGGAGATTTAATGAATAGAGCAACTGAAGATGTAAACAGAGTGCGAATGTATGTTGGTCCGGCAATTATGTACACCATTAATACAACGGTACTCTTTTCTTTAGTGATCTATTTTATGTTTAATGTAAATAGCACTTTAGCCATTTACTGTTTACTGCCATTGCCATTACTCGTATTTATCATTTACCATGTAAACACAATCATCAATCAGAAAAGTGAGAAGATACAAGAACAGCTTTCTAAATTATCAATTTTTGTACAGGAAAAATTTTCGGGAATACGTGTAATTAAATCATACGTAAGAGAAAAAGAAACGCAAAATGTTTTTGCTGAAGAGAGTATTATTTATAAAGACAATGCCATGAGTTTGGTTAAAGTTCAGGCACTTTTTTACCCTGCAATGCTACTTTTAATTGGCTTAAGCACCATACTTACGATTTATATTGGGGGTAAACAAGTAATGGAAGGCACAATTACTGCCGGAAACATAGCAGAATTTATCGTTTACGTTAATCAATTAACTTTTCCTGTAGCGATGTTAGGTTGGGTTACCACGCTAATTCAAAGAGCAGCAGCTTCACAAAAGCGGATCAATGAATTCCTGCAACTTCAACCAGACATCATTTCAACAAATATTGAAGAACCAACATTAAACGGAAGTATTAGCTTTAAAAATGTGAACTTCACTTATCCAGATACCGGAATTAAAGCACTAAAAAATGTAAGCTTCGATATAGAAAAAGGACAATTTATTGCAATAATTGGCAGAACTGGTTCAGGAAAATCAACCTTAGCAAACCTAATTATGCGCATGTATGATGCTGATTCTGGAAATATAGAAATAGACGGCAAAGAATTAAGAAATATCAATTTAAATAATTACCGCAATCAAATTGGATTTGTACCACAAGAAGTATTTCTATTTTCTGACACGATTAAAAATAATATTGCCTTTGGTTTAAGCGAAATAAAGAAAGATCAAGTAGAGCAAGCAGCGAAAAATGCAGCGGTGTACAATAACATTATAGATTTCGATTTAAAATTTGAAACTATGCTTGGTGAACGTGGAATTACGCTATCTGGCGGACAAAAACAACGGGTTTCTATTGCAAGAGCGCTAATAAAAGAACCTAAAATTTTAATATTCGACGATTGTTTATCTGCTGTTGACACCAAAACTGAAGAAGAAATTTTAAGTAATCTGGGTAAGATTATGAAAGATAAAACCAGTATTATCATTGCGCATAGAATTTCAACCATTAAAAATGCAGATAAAATTATTGTATTAGAAGACGG
>JBBSRF010000090.1:0-9424 GCA_038243335.1 Sphingobacteriales bacterium | reverse complement strand
AATTGGAAGCACAATTTATCCTATAATTCCTAACACCTCAATAGAGCGTATCGTTAAAGTTAAAGGTTTTGTTGATTTGGGGATTGGAGCTGATTATAAAATTAACGATAAATTCGGTGTTTTCGCTAAAGCCAATAATTTATTAAATACAAATTATAACAAATACTTGTATTATAAAGTAAATGGTATCAATATTTTTGCAGGGTTATCCTATTCATTTTAATAGCTTTATATTAATTGTTGGTTGATACCAAATTAAAATTTATTTTTACCAAAATGGATGTATTATTTTATTTAAAAGAGCTGTTAAATACCAACAAAACTATAAGTATTGCTGGAATTGGCACGCTGTATAAAAAAAAATTTCCTGGTAAATATGATATCGAAAAACATACTTTTGTACCACCTAGTTATAAGCTGAATTTTACTAGCGAAATTAATGAAAGTGAAGATTTAGCTAATTTTATTGCTCAAGAAGAAAATATAGATATAGATTCTGCAAAATTAAAAATTAGAGAATTCTCAGAAAAAATACACAATCAGTTAACTAAAGAAAAGCAATTTACATTAACTGGTTTTGGTAAAATCATTTTAGAAAATAACGAACTTACTTTTTTAAATGATGAACACAATGATTTAGGAGATGAATTTTATGGGTTCCAAAATCTTGATGAAATAATAGACCCCATTCATAAAACAGCAGATGTAATTGAGGTAGAAGTCAATTCTATAAACGAAGAAAAATCTCAATTATTAGAATCGGAAAGTGAATTGGAAAATAAAGAAAATCAGTTAAAATATATTGGAAAACCTTTTACTCCAAACTACGATTATGATGATAATCCTGAAGAGGGAATGAGTAAAACTGTAAAAATTTTATTAAGGACTTTATTAGTTATCACAATAATTTCTGCAATTGTAGGTTTGGCCTATTTTTTTAACCCAGTATTTTTCGATAATACTATTAGAGATACTAGTAATGAAGTTTTAAATACAGATTTGTCTACATCAAATGATTCATTAAAAACGGCAGAAAATCAACTAAATATCGACACTAGTAGTAAAACAAATTTAGATTCGAGTTCTATTGCAAAAGAGCAATTTAAAAAAACTATTATTACAATAGATAGTAATATTACTACCTATGAAGTAATTGGAAGCGCAGAAAAAAGTCAGAAAAGAATTGATTTTGTTATCAATACAATGAAAAGAAGAGGAATTGAAGCAAAAGCGCTTGAAAATATTCCAGGGAAACTTATTAAAATTAGTTTGGGTAGTTTTACCAACTTAGCCATAGCTAAAAAATACAAAGATAGTTTAAGAAAAAAACTAAATAATCCAGAAATTTATATACAAACCATCAAACCAAAAAAATAGCACATGATTACATTGCAAATTGCGGCTGGAGACACAGCAAATAAAATTATTGATTCTGCTCAAGTTGCAGCAAACACATTAAGTAATGCACCAAAAGAATTACGTTTTATCGATCTATTATTTGCTGGTGGTTGGGTAATGATACCACTTGCTCTATTGGCTTTTTTAGGTTTAGTGATCTTTATAGAAAGATATATCACTATTCATAAATCATCAAAAGACGAGTCTAATCTTATGTTTCAAATTAAGCAGAGTATACACGATGGAAGATTAGAAAGTGCGATTGCTTTATGTAAAAATACAAAATCTCCTTTGGCTAGGATGTTAGAGAAAGGTTTAAAGAGAATTGGCAGACCAATTAAGGATATAGAGGGTGCAATTGAAAATACCGGAAAATTGGAAGTTTCAAAGCTTGAAAAAAACATAGGGATTTTAGGAATCATAGCTGGTATAGCACCTATGCTTGGTTTCGTGGGTACAATTATTGGTGTAATTACCATTTTTCATGATGTATCACTTAAGGGAGCAATTGAAATTGGTACCATTTCCGGCGGTTTATATATCAAAATGATTTCTTCTGCTACAGGATTAATTATTGGTATTATCGCTTATGTCTTATATCATATATTAAATATGATGGTAGAGAAAATTATTCTTACAATGGAAACAGATGCAATTGATTTTATTGATTTATTAGAAGAACCAGGCAAATAATGAATTTACGAAAAAGAAAAAAAGGTCATGTAGAGGTGCATACTTCTGCATTGAACGACATTATGTTTTTTCTACTTTTGTTTTTCCTATTGGCTTCGGCCGTAGCTAATCCTCAAGTAGTTAAACTCTTATTACCTCGTTCTGAATCTGGGCAACAATCTACTTCGCAGAAAACCGTTACGGTTACAATAGACGAAAATTTAAATTATTTCGTTGATAAGCAGAAAGTAACGTTAGAAGAAATTGAAGGGAAAGTTCAAACCTATCAGCAAGCAGCTAGTGACGTAACAATAGTTTTATATGTTGCTCGTGGCGTTTCAATAGAAAATACAATGCAAGTATTTGATGTAGCAAACAAATTAAAATTAAAAGTTGTTTTAGCAGTGGAACAGAAAAAATAAGCATGACACAAAATATTGAAGAAAATAACTATCCTAAAGCATTTGCACTATCAACTGGTATAATGGGTGTTCTTCTTGCATTAAGCTTTTTCATGGTAATTGGTGCTTTTGAACCAGTAGAAGAACCAGGTATGGGTGGTATGGTTGTTAATTATGGCACTTCGGTTACTGGGATGGGTACAGATTATACCAGTATTGAAGAACCCTCAATGGATGAAAATGCCAACAATAAAATGCCTGATAAAATAACACCTGAGCAACAGGTTACACCAACGGTTTCTTCACAAATGAGTGATAAAAATATTGCAACTCAAAATAGTGAAGATGCTGTTAGTATAAATACAAAGGATAAAAAAAGCAATAACGCCCCTACAAGTGCTAAAGAAACTAAACCAGCAGAGCAAACCATTAATCAAAATGCCCTGTATAAAGGTAAAAAAAATAATGGTGCCGGGCAAGGAGATGGAACAGGTACCACAGCTGGTAATCAAGGCAGTATAAATGGAGATCCTTTAGCACCAAATTATGGCGAAGGAGGATCTGGAAATGGGAACACACCTCTTCCATTAAGTAAATTTAATAATTTGGTTCCTCCACAAGATGATGGTCAGAAAACAGGTAAAATTGTAGTTGAAATTCGTGTAAATAGAAATGGGGAAATAACTTGGGCAAGAGCTGGAGCAAAAGGATCTACTTTGGCTGATGCAGAATTAAAAAGAAAATGTGAAAATGCCATAATGGGTGCTAGTTTAGATAAAATGGCAAACGGTCCTGCTTCTAGAACTGTTTATGTTGTATTTAATTTTAAATTAAAATAGTATTATTTTCTACTTTTAATATTAAGTAGCCCAAATGACTTACCAACAAACACTAAACTTTCTTTATACTAAGCTTCCAATGTTTACTCGTATTGGTGCTGCTGCTTTAAAAAAAGACTTATATAACACAATAGAGTTTTGCAAAATACTAGATAACCCTCAAAACAAATTCAAAAGTATCCATATTGCGGGTACAAATGGCAAAGGTTCAACATCGCACATGTTGGCTGCCATTTTACAACAAGCTGGTTATAAAACAGGGCTTTATACCTCACCTCATTTAAAAGATTTTAGAGAACGTATTCGTATAAACGGAAAAATGGTTCCTAAATCATTCGTTAAAAAATTTGTTAAAGATCATAGCTTAACAATAGAACAAATAGAGCCATCTTTTTTTGAAGTTACAGTTGCTATGGCATTTGATTATTTTGCTAAAGAGAAGGTAGACATTGCAATTATCGAAGTTGGTTTAGGTGGAAGATTAGATTCTACAAATATCATTACGCCAGAATTAGCTGTAATTACAAATATCAGTTTAGATCATACTAATATTTTGGGTGATACATTACAAGAAATCGCATTCGAAAAAGCTGGTATTATCAAACCACAGATTCCAGTAATTGTTGGCGAGAGACAAAACGAGACTATAAATGTTTTTTTAAACAAGGCAAAAGTTGAGCATGCTTCTATTTCCTTTTCTGATATCATATTAACCACGCAAAATATAAATCAAAAAAGTAATTTATTAATTTTAGATGTTTGTAAAGAGGGTAAAATTATTTTTCCAAAATTAGCTTTGGATTTAACTGGAACCTATCAAATTAAAAATATTAAAACTGTAATACAAGCCACAATCAAATTAAAGGAAATTGGATATTCGATTTCTGATGAAGCGATTTATAGCGCATTAAAATATGTAAAAAGACTAACGGGTTTACAGGGCAGATGGCAAACAATTGCTAAAAAACCTCTTACTATTTGCGATACCGGACACAACAAAGCCGGAATAACTGAAGTGCTTCAAAACATTAAAAACACCAAACATCAAGATTTACACTTTGTAATTGGAATGGTAAAAGACAAAGATATCTCTGGAGTTTTAGCCATTCTGCCTAAAAATGCTATTTACTATTTTTGTAGACCTAACTTAGAAAGAGCTTTAGCAAGTAAAGAACTTAGCATCCAAGCAAAAGAGTATAATTTAAAAGGTAAAACTTTCCCCACTGTTGCAGATGCTTATGCTACTGCTAAACTAAATGCAAAGCAGGAAGATTTGATATTTATAGGCGGCAGTACATTTGTCGTAGCAGAAATTTTATAATAAATAAACAATTTCTTCATAACAGATTGTTATTTTTACATTTCATAAAAGT
The DNA here is from genome assembly GCA_038243335.1 of Sphingobacteriales bacterium. GTDB lineage: Bacteria > Bacteroidota > Bacteroidia > Sphingobacteriales > Sphingobacteriaceae > Pedobacter. Next base: position 4,741 of record JBBSRF010000090.1, on the reverse strand, counting down.
TAAAAAAATGAGACTAAAAACACTTTTTACTGCTTTACTCATAATTTCATTTGTTCAATTAAATGCACAAAAAATAGTAAAAACAAATACAACAGCTACTGCTAATCCCTATCCTAAAACAATAGAAAGACCAAAATTAGTTGTTGGTCTTGTTATAGATCAAATGCGTTGGGATTATCTATACCGGTATTATGATCGATACAGTAAAGGTGGGTTTAAGCGTTTAATTAATGATGGGTTCTCTGCAGAAAACACTTATATCCCATATACACCAACTTATACTGCTTGTGGTCATGCTTCTATATATACAGGTTCTGTACCTGCAATTAATGGCATTATTGGCAATAACTGGTATGATCCTGAGTTAGGAAGAGACGTTTACTGTACAGAAGATAGAGAAGTTAAAACAGTTGGAAGTACATCAAAAGCGGGAGAAATGTCTCCAAAAAACATGTTAGTAACAACCATTGGTGATGAATTACGTTTGGCAACTAATTTTAAAAGTAAAGTAATTGGAATTTCTCAAAAAGACAGAGGATCTATATTACCTGCTGGTCATTCTGCAAATGCTGCTTATTGGTACGATGGCGGTACGGGAAATTGGATAACAAGTACATATTATATGGAAACTTTACCAACTTGGATATCAGATTACAACAAAAAGAAAGTAGCCAATAGTTTTTATGCTAAAGATTGGAATACTTTATACCCAATTGAAACCTATACACAAAGTACAGCCGACAATAAACCTTACGAAGGTAAATTTAAAGGTGAAGAGTCTCCAACATTCCCACATAAGCTTGGCAGTTTTATCGATAAAAATTATGGAATGGTTACCAGCACACCTTACGGTAATACCATGACATTTGATTTATCTAAATTAGCCATACAAAATGAGAAACTTGGTCAGACTGGAAACACAGATTTCTTAGCCATTAGCTGTTCATCTCCAGATTATGTTGGCCACCAATTCGGACCAAACTCTATCGAAGCTGAAGATACTTACCTCAGGTTAGATAAAGACTTAGAAGATTTTTTTAACTATTTAGATAAAACTTTAGGTAAAGGAAATTACTTATTCTTCCTATCTGCAGATCACGCAGTTGCACATGTGCCTGGTTTTATGACTGAAAATAAATTGCCATCAGGAACAGTTAGCAATTCTACTATTCGTAAAGGATTGGATACTTTAATGAATAAAAAGTTTAACCTTTCAAAATCTGTGGTAACTGTAATGAATAATCAAGTATATTTCGACCACAGTGTTATAGATAATCAAAAGATAGATTTTGCAACAATTAAACAAGCTACTGTTGATTATCTAAGAAAACAAGATGGAATTTCAGATGCTGTAGATCTTAGAATTTTAAATACTGCTACAATCCCACAAGAGATAAGAAACCGAATCACGAATGGTTACAATGCACGTCGTAGTGGAGATATCTATTTTATATCTAAATCTAACTGGTTTGATGGTGGTACTACAGGTACTACACACGGCGCATGGTATCCATATGATTCTCACATACCTTTAGTATTTATGGGTTGGAATGTTAAACCAGGCAAAACAAATAAAACATATTACATGTCAGATATAGCCTCAACTCTAGCGGCTATGCTACACATTCAAATGCCAAGTGGCAGCATCGGCAATCCAATTATTGAGATTACAAACTAGTTGATCTAATATCTTTAGTAAACCAAAAGCAGGACAACAAGCAAAGTTAGTCCTGCTTTCACTTTTAGCCCTAATTTATCTTTGGTCCATTTTTGGCTAATCAGGTTTATAAACTTTTTAAATCATATTCACTTTGAAAATCAAGCAACTTTAGTAATTTGATTGGGCTGGTCTATCATTGTAATTTTTATTGCGTTAACGATTAAAGCGGCATCCTTTTTTTATTTTTCAGAAAAAAAGATACAGCGTAAAGCGTGTTAAAACGTCAAAATAAATATAGAATTTTAATTAAAAATTTTTACTCACCTAACTTGATATAATTGTGATCACTATAACCCATAACTTAATTTAAGCGATTAAAATAAGTATATAAATATCCATCCAATTTTATTAAAAAACCATTATAATAAAATGAAGTAGTAAGTTTTAAAAACAAATGTATCTATTAAGTGATTACTAGCATCAATTAGTAGTTTTTAGTACCTTTACCTACCAATTATAAAATCTACATGGAGCAAATAAAAGTCTACAAACCAAAAAATAAAATTCGATTTGTTACAGCTGCTGCCCTATTCGATGGTCATGATGCAACTATTAACATCATGCGTCGTATTTTACAATCATCAGGAGCAGAAGTAATCCATTTAGGTCACAACAGGTCTGTGGATGAAGTAGTAAACTGCGCCATACAAGAAGATGTACAAGGTATTGCAATGACTTCTTACCAAGGCGGACACATGGAATATTTTAAATACATGTATGATTTGTTGCAAGAGAAAGGTGCTAAACACATAAAAATATTTGCTGGTGGCGGTGGTGTAATTCTTCCTTCAGAAATTGAAGAATTGCAGGCTTATGGCATTACAAGAATTTATTCCCCAGATGATGGCCGTAAAATGGGTTTGCAAGGCATGATTAACAATATGCTAGAACAGACTGATTTTATCACTACAAAGACAATTACCAACGAATTAGAAAACATACCAAATAAAGAAGTTAAAAGTATAGCCTCTGCAATCACTGTTGCAGAAAATGATCCAGAAGGTGCGCAAGCTTTTGTTAATGAGTTGAAAAGGCTAACCATTAATAATCAGGCACCTGTTTTAGGTATTACCGGTACTGGTGGATCAGGAAAATCTTCTTTAGTAGATGAATTAGTGCGTCGGTTTTTAGTAGAAGTAAAAGACAAAACTATAGCTATAATTTCTGTAGACCCTTCTAAACGTAAAACAGGTGGCGCATTATTAGGTGATAGAATTAGAATGAATGCCATCAATAACCCTAGGGTTTATATGCGTTCATTGGCAACTCGTCAAGCTAACTTGGCTCTTTCTAAAAATGTTCAAGAAAGTATAGACATCTGTAAAGCTGCAGGATATGATTTAATTATTGTAGAAACTTCTGGTATTGGTCAGTCTGACACAGAAATTACTGAACATTGCGATATTTCACTTTATGTAATGACGCCAGAATTCGGTGCTGCTACGCAATTAGAGAAAATCGATATGTTAGATTTCGCAGATTTAGTTGCCATCAATAAATTTGATAAACGTGGTGCTTTAGATGCTTTGCGTGATGTACGTAAACAATATAAACGTAATCATAATCTTTTTGATGCTAAAGATGAAGCAATTCCAGTATATGGAACAATGGCTTCGCAGTTTAATGATCCTGGAATGAACAACCTTTTCGTGGCATTGATAAATGGTATCAAAGATAAGACTGGCGTAGATTTCGTATCCTTAATGGAAATGACCGCTAGTCAATCTGAGAAAATCTATATCATACCTCCAGATCGTATTCGCTACTTATCAGAAATTGCTGAAGCCAGCGAAACCTATAACGAATTTGTAGATAAACAATGTAATATCGCCAGAAAATTATACCAATTGCAAGGCGTAATTCAATTATTGAATGACAATACGCTACGTCAAGAAGGTAAAGTACTCCCTTCTGGAGAGGATTTAAGAGAGGCTTATACTTTTTTAGAAGAACAGTTAGACGGAAACTGTAAACGTTTGCTTCGCCAATGGCCAGAAACTAAACTAAAATATAAAGCAGAGTTTTTCATTTACAAAGTAAGAGATAAAGAGATTAAACAACCACTATTCTACGAATCACTATCTAAACTTCAGATTCCTAAAGTTTCCTTGCCTAGGTATGAAAATTGGGGCGATATTTTACGTTGGTTATTAACTGAAAATGTACCCGGAGAATTTCCTTATGCAGCTGGAGTATTTCCACTTAAGCGTGATGGAGAAGACCCTACACGTATGTTTGCTGGGGAAGGTGGCCCAGAAAGAACGAACAAACGTTTCCATTATGTTTCCCTAGGTCAACCTGCTCATCGTTTATCTACAGCATTCGACTCTGTAACTTTATATGGAGAAGATCCGCATATTCGTCCAGATATTTATGGCAAAATTGGTAACTCTGGCGTAAGTATTGCAACTATAGATGACGCAAAGAAACTCTATTCTGGTTTCGATCTTTGTGCATCATCTACTTCAGTTTCAATGACAATCAATGGTCCTGCACCAATGTTATTAGGCTTTTTCATGAATGCGGCAATAGATCAGCAGTGCGAAAAATATATCATTGAAAATGGATTAGAAAAGGAAGTTGAAGAAAAGATAACTAAAACATACAAAGCTAAAAAAATTGAAAGACCTAGTTATCAAGGGGAATTACCTTTGGGTAATAATGGCTTGGGTTTAATGCTTTTAGGCGTAACAGGAGATGAAGTATTACCAGCCGATGTATATGCAAAAATTAGAGCATATGCGATTAGTGCGGTCCGTGGCACAGTTCAAGCAGATATTTTAAAAGAAGATCAAGCCCAGAATACTTGCATATTTTCTACGGAGTTTGCCTTGCGAATGATGGGTGATATTCAAAAATATTTCATAGACGAGAAGGTTAGAAATTTCTATTCTGTATCTATTTCAGGTTATCACATCGCAGAAGCTGGCGCTAATCCAATCTCACAATTGGCATTTACATTAAGCAATGGTTTTACATTTGTAGAATATTATTTAAGCAGGGGAATGAATATTGATGATT
>JBBSRF010000089.1:0-9474 GCA_038243335.1 Sphingobacteriales bacterium | reverse complement strand
CTTAGTTATTTACTTCGCAGTTTAAAAAATGAAAAAAGACTGTCGATGATAAAAAATGATTTCATTAGCAACATTACCCACGAATTTAAAACCCCCATTGCTACAGCGATGCTAGCGGTTGATTCTTTGAGTGATAAAATGGTTAGAAAAGATGAAGAAAAAACGGAGCGATATTTAAAGCACGCTAAAAACGAACTGACACGGATCAGTACCCTTACAGACAAAATATTAAAGCTCTCAGTATACGACAAGAGCAATTACACGCTAAAAAAAGAGCCTGTAAAAATAGATACAGTCTTTCAGGAAATTATCGAGTTACACCAGCTACAAAAAAAAGACTGTGCACTTACTTTTGAAAACAGCACCCCTATAAATGAAATACTAGTAGACAAAGAGCAATTTCAGCATGCTATTTCGAACGTCTTAGAAAATGCCATTAAATACGGGAATGATCCCATAATAATAGACATCGCTTGCAGTGTACGCGAATCATATTTTATAACTTCCATAAAAGATAACGGACCAGGTATTGATGCGGCTGAAATTACACAACTATTTGAGAAATTTTATCGTGCAAAACATTCGTCAGCAACTAACATAAAAGGATATGGTTTAGGTTTAAATTATGTAAAACAAATTATGCAACAGCATAATGGATGGTACAAAATAAAAAGTGATCCGAACGGAACGGAACTAAAATTAGCGTGGCCAATATGAGCAGTATAAAAATACTATTTGTAGAAGATGAGCCCGCATTGGCCGAAATTATAAAAGAGAATTTAGAAAGCAAGGGGTTTAGCGTGACTCATTCAACTACCGTATCTGGTGGGCTAGTTGCCCATAGTGATCAAAAATATCACATCCTAATATTGGATGTAATGCTGCCTGATGGGGATGGTTTTTCTATGCTAAAGGAAATTCGTAACACCGACAGAACAACTCCAGCAATATTTCTAACCTCGAAGTCTTTACCTAATGATGTGGTAACTGGGTTTGAAAGCGGAGCAAACGACTATCTTAAAAAACCGTTTGCCATGGATGAGCTTATTATCCGTATACGCTCCCTATTGGGAATGGTAAATCTAAAACCTTTAGAAACTCAAAAAAAGGGTATTTTCCCTATCGGAGAATTCTTATTTCATTATCCTGAGGGTCTATTAGTTTATAAAGGTTCGAAAAAACAACTCACATTTCGCGAAGCAGAAATATTGAATATGCTTAGAATACACCAAGAGCAAATTATGTCCAGGAAAGAGCTATTGTTAACTCATTGGGGTAATGATGATTATTTTTCGGGCAGGAGCTTAGATGTTTTCATCACAAAACTCAGAAAATACCTTAAGCAAGATCCTTCTATTGCAATTTTAAACTTTAGAGGACAGGGTTACAAATTGATTTTTTGACTTTATTGGTTGATATCAAGTTTGGACACACGCCTCGGTGTAGTAGTAAAAACAAACACATAAAAACATAGCATACATAAAATTTAAACCTAGCCTGTGTGAACTATATGCCTATGTGGTGAAAATAACTTGAAAAGAAAAAAGTCGTGGACAACTGCCACCACTAATATTACTCGGCAAGTGAAGACACATGCCAATCTGTTTTGAGTTTTATTTTACAAACTTGCTAAAGCCTTGTTTAAAGTTTCACTTGGACGCATAGCTTTGTTAGCTAAATCATTGTTTGGGTGATAGTAACCTCCAATGTTTTGTGGCTTACCTTGTGCAGCGATCAATTCAGCTGTAATGGCATCTTCCTTCTCAGTTAATGCTTTTGCCAATGGTGCAAATCTAGCTTGTAAGTCAGCATCTTTTGTTTGCTTAGCTAATTCTTGTGCCCAATATAAAGCCAAATAGTAGTGAGAACCGCGGTTATCAATTGTACCTAGTTTTCTACCAGGAGATTTATCATTTGCTAAGAATAATGCATTTGCTTCATCTAATGCATCTGCTAAAACTTGAGCTTTAGTATTGTTTTGTGTTTGCGATAAATGTTCTAATGAAGCTTGTAAAGCTAAAAACTCACCTAATGAATCCCAACGTAAATAACCTTCTTCAATAAATTGTTCGATGTGTTTTGGAGCAGAACCACCAGCACCAGTTTCAAACAAACCGCCACCATTCATCAAAGGAACAATCGACAACATTTTTGCAGAAGTCCCTAACTCTAAAATTGGGAATAAATCTGTTAAATAATCACGCAATACGTTACCAGTTACCGAAATTGTATCCTCTCCTTTTCTAATTCTTTCTAAAGTAAATTTAGTAGCAGCAACTGGATCTAAAATTTGAATGTTTAAACCAGTAGTATCAAAATCCGCTAAATATTTTTTCACTTTCGCAATAATTTGGCTATCGTGTGCCCTATTTTCATCTAACCAGAAAACTGCTGGAGTAGCTGATAAACGTGCTCTATTTACGGCTAGTTTAACCCAATCTTGTATTGGCGCATCTTTAGTTTGGCACATGCGGAAGATATCTCCCTTTTCAACCTTTTGATCAAAAAATAATTTCCCGTCAGCATCGGTTACACGAATAGTTCCCTTTCCTTTTGCTTGGAAAGTTTTATCATGAGAACCATATTCCTCCGCTTTTTGTGCCATTAAACCTACGTTAGGTACAGAACCCATTGTAGTTACATCAAAAGCACCATGCGCTTTACAATCGTCTATTGTTGCTGTGTAAATACCGGCGTAGCAACGATCTGGAATTAAAGCGGTTGTATCTTGAGGTTTACCTTCCTTGTTCCACATCTGACCTGAAGTACGGATCATTGCAGGCATTGAAGCATCCACAATTACATCCGATGGTACGTGTAGGTTGGTAATTCCTTTATCAGAATTTACCATTGCTAAAGCCGGACCGTCTGCAATAACAGAAGCTAAATCGGCTTCAATTTCTGCTTGTTTAGGGTTGCCAGCAATTTTCGCATACACATCGCCTAAACCATTGCTGGTATCAACGTTCAATTCTTTGAATAAATCAGCGTATTTTTTAAATACGTCTGCAAAATAAACTTCCACAATTGCACCAAAAATTAAGGGATCAGAAACTTTCATCATCGTTGCTTTTAAGTGTGCCGACAACAAGGTTCCTTCTACTCTAGTGGCAATAATTTCCTTAGCTACAAATGTTTTTAAAGCAGACAGACTTAAAGACGAACAATCAATCACTTCTCCAGCTTTTAAAGGCGCTAAACCTTTTAATTCTGTTACCGAGCCATCTTCCCCAACAAATTCTATTTTAAATTGAGAAGCATCTGCTACAGTAACAGATTTCTCTGAACCATAAAAATCGCCTTCAGTCATGCTTGCTACACGAGTTTTAGAATTTGCAGACCATGCACCCATAGCATGCGGATTAACTTTAGCATAGTTCTTAACCGCTTTTGGTGCTCTTCTATCAGAATTACCTTCACGCAATACGGGATTTACTGCCGAGCCTAATACTTTACTATATTTTGTTTTTAAAGCTTTTTCTTCTTCCGTTTGTGCATTAGCTGGATAGTTTGGCAATGCATAACCTTGTGCTTGCAATTCTGTAATGGCATCTACCAATTGCGGGATTGAGGCAGAAATATTTGGCAATTTAATGATGTTAGCTTCTGGAGTAGATGCCAATGCCCCAAGTTCAGCTAGTGCGTCACCAATTTTTTGTTCTTCTTTTAAATATTCTGGGAAGTTTGCTAAAATTCTTCCTGCCAATGAAATATCTCTGGTTTCTACATCAATACCAGCTGATGCAGTAAAAGCTTGCACTATTGGTAAGAATGAATAAGTAGCCAACATTGGCGCTTCATCTGTTTTGGTATAGATAATCTTCGAAGTATTTGACATAATTTTTTATTTAATGAAATCAATTGAACTGTGAATTAGTCCAATTTTTAAAATCGGCTAAAGATAAAATAAATAGCTGATTTTAAAGACATGGAATTGTTAATTTGGGAATTACATCAAATAAACAAAGTTTATTCGCTTTTAATTAATAAAGCTGTAACTGTAGAATTACATGATATCAAAGATAATTTTTGAGCATGTATTATTTTTTAGTATTTTGAGACCAAAAAAATGAATATTTATACCATAAAATAGTCAAAAACACAAAAAAGCTACTGAAAAATTTAAATGATGAAAGAAGAAAAAAAATTAGGGGAACTAGCATCAACAGCGATCTGTGGAAATGACATCAGCTCTTCAGTACTTTATGTATCAGCACTAGCCATAGCATTTGCTGGTCAATACGCTTGGGTAACATTGCTAATTGTAGCATTAGTACTATTTGTTTTTAGAAAGATATATGGTGAAGTTGTGGGTGCATTACCACTTAATGGAGGCGCTTATAATGCACTATTAAATACTACAAATAAAACAATGGCTTCTTTAGCTGCCTGCCTAACACTATTGAGCTATATGGCAACTGCTGTAATATCGGCAAATGAGGCTATGCATTATTTAGGCTCTTTAATTAAAAGTTTACCCGTTATTACTGCAACCATTATATTGTTATGTGGCTTTGCACTACTAACCATTTCTGGAATCACTGAATCTGCTAAGGTTGCTACGGCAATTTTCATTTTTCACTTAGTTACCATGGTTATATTAATTGCATCCATTGTTATTTATTTGGCAAATAATGGTTTAGGTAACTTGTCTGAAAATTGGAATAAACCTTTAAAATATGGAAGTATAGGTTTAGCGATCTTTTTCGGTTTTGCAGCCTCGATGCTTGGTATTTCTGGGTTTGAAAGTTCTGCTAATTTCGTGGAGGAACAGAAAAAAGGTGTATTCCCCAAAACCTTAAGAAACATGTGGATTGTGGTTAGTGTAATAAATCCGGCCATTGCATTCTTAGCCATTTGTTTATTACCCATCGATACGATAAACAATAACAATACCGCCTTACTATCTTACATGGGCAGCGTAAGTAGTGGCAATTGGCTGGCAATAATCATTGCAATTGACGCTGTTTTAGTTTTAAGCGGTGCAGTTTTAACCTCTTTTGTTGGTGTAACAGGATTATTAGAGCGGATTACTTTAGACCGTGTGTTACCAAATTTTTTCTTAAAGAAGAATAAAAAAGGAAGTTCCTATCGAATTATAATCTTATTTTTATTATTGAGCATATCTGCACTTCTCATTACAAATGGAGTAGTAAGCTTATTAGCTGGGGTTTATACGCTATCTTTCTTATCAGTAATGGCCTTATTTATTATTGGCAACATGTTATTAAAAATTAAACGAAAAAAACTTCCAAGACCAGAAAGAGCGTCTTGGTTAGGACTATTATTTGCCTTAGTAGCGGTAACTACAGCAATATTGGGTAATGTATTGATAAAACCTACAGAACCCAATCAGACTAGCAATATAACAGTGTTTATGCAATATTTTTTACCGACTATTGCGTTTTTAGCAATCATGTTAAATAGAACTGTATTATTAAAAACCTTAATAAACATAGTGTATTATCTCACCAATCCTTTGGTTAGGTTTTTAGATGATAGTAAATTTGAAAGACCATTTAGAAAAATTATTTATAGAATAAGAACAAACGTTCATACTGCTATTCATACCATTAACAAACAAGAATTTGTTTTTTTTACCAAGGGTGATAATGTAGCTAACTTAAATCATGTGATGACTTATATCCGTAATAATGAGCACACAAAAAAAATTAAAATAGTTACCGTTCTTGCAAAAGATGAGATTTTTCCAATGCATTTAGAAACGGACATAGATGTTTTAGATAGAATTTATCCGGAAATTGACATTGAGTTTGTAAAGCTATATGACACTTTTGGCCCTCAATTGATACAGAAATTAGCTTTGGAGTGGGATATACCCCCAAATTTTATGTTTGTTGGATCGCCTGGTGATAGGTTTCCATATCGAATTGAAGAACTGGGTGGCGTTAGACTAATTATTTAACGTACTTTGCTAGTAAATATAAGTTTTGTTGTACGTCTTAAAATGCTACAATAACTTATATAATAAATCAAATTAAACCATTATTATTATCTGTTTGAAAAAATCAGTATTTAAAATTACATCATGAAAAATAAATTCATTAAAAATTCTCTTTTAGTTTCAGCAATATTTTTTGCAGCCTGCGAAGTTACGCCTGCTCAAACTACCCCTGCTGTAAAGGTAAAAACAGGTATGGGTAACCTTATCGATTTGCCAGAAGCCGATACTAAAGCAAGCCAAACAAATTTTAGTAAAGTTGTAGCATGGCCAGAAGGAATTATGCCAACTGCACCTGCAGGATTTGTAGTAAGCAAATTTGCTGAAGGAATGAAAAGCCCAAGAAATATTGTGGTTGCACCAAATGGCGATGTAATTGTGGTAATTTCAAATTCACAACGCACCAAAGTAGAACAAGCAGCAAATGAAATAAGTGGCAAGGCTAAAACTGAAGTACAAGGTAAAAGTGTAAATACCATCATGTTATTTAGAGATGCCAACAATGACGGCAAACCAGAAGTAATCACTACATTTTTAGCCGGATTAAATCAGCCATATGGTGCAGCATTTATAGGTAATTCATTTTATGTAGCCAATACAGATGGTATTTGGGTATATCCTTACAACACTGGCGACACCGAAATTAAAGGTGCTGGTAAAAAGATTTTAGACTTACCTGCTGGCGGTTATAATAACCATTGGACAAGAAATTTAATTGTTAAACCAGATCAAAGCAAACTATATGTTTCTGTTGGTTCGGGCAGTAATGTAGCAGAAAGAGGTTTAGACAATGAAATTAGAAGAGCAAATATTATTGAAATAAATCCAGACGGAACTGGAGAAAAAATATACGGAAGTGGCTTAAGAAATCCTGTAGGAATGGCTTGGGCGCCAAAGACAAATGCACTGTGGACAGCAGTAAATGAACGTGATGGCTTAGGCGATGATTTAGTGCCAGATTACATCACCAGTGTTAAAGAAGGTGCATTTTATGGCTGGCCATTTTCTTATTTCGGACAAAATGAGGATCCGAGATTGAAAGGACAACACCCAGAATTAGTAGCAAAAGCATTAGTGCCAGATATTGCAGTTGGTTCACATACCGCATCATTAGGTTTAGCTTTTTACACTGCAAATAAATTCCCTAGCAAATACCAAGGTGGTGTTTTTATTGGTCAACATGGTTCTTGGAACCGTTCTGAATTGGTAGGCTATAAAGTTGCTTTCATTCCATTTAAAAATGGAAAACCTACTGGAAAATTAGAAGATTTTTTAACAGGATTTGTGAAAAGTGAGAAAGAAGTTTATGGCAAACCAGTTGGAGTTGCAGTTGCTAAAGATGGTAGTTTGTTAGTTGCAGACGATGTAAGTGGCATTATTTGGAGAGTTGCGGCGAAGTAATGGTTCGCTACCGCGGGGTTTTACTTTTTCCAATAGCTGAAAAAGTAAACAAAAAAGCCACAACTGCGCCTGAAGCTATTGAAGTTTATGATTAGGCAAAAACAGTGATTACCGCTCCAGCCAAGGTCGTTTTTACTAAACGAAAGAACAGTGCTTTGGCTGGAGATATAGTAAATACAAATTGTAAATAAATAGTATGATATTATTGCATTCATGAGATTTCTTTTATCACTTTTATTATTTTCATCATCAAATCTGGTTTTTGCTCAAACTGATACGGTAAAAAAATTAAACGAAATAACTGTCAAAGGTTATTACAATCCTCAACCTTTATTAAGGTCGGTTGGTTCGGTAAGTATTTTAGATAGCAGTCAGACAAAATATCATGCAAATAGTTCATTAATCAGCTTGGTTAATACCGCTCCGGGAGTAAGAATGGAAGAACGATCGCCTGGAAGTTATCGTTTATCTTTACGTGGAAGCTTGTTGCGTTCGCCCTTTGGCATTAGGAATATTAAAATTTACATCAATGATTTCCCTTTTACAGATGCTGGTGGAAATACCTATCTAAATTTATTAGATGCCAATGCGATAGCCAAAATGGAAATTTACAAAGGCCCAGAAGCGAGTATATTTGGCGCAAATACAGGCGGTGCAGTTTTAATAAGCACCCCATTAGCTAACAATAATAAAGTAGAAGTAGGTTTAACTTTAGGTTCTGATGGGTTATTTCATCAATCAGCGAGTATTAATCAAGTTTTTAAAAACTATAAATTCAATCTATCCCAAGGTTATCAGCAGAGCGATGGCTACAGAGAAAATAGTGCTTTGAAAAGAAAATACATCCAATCTGAACAGGTTTGGGAGTACAACGAAAAAGGTCAACTGAAGGCTTTTCTATTATATAGTGATTTAAATTACCAAACACCAGGCGGACTAACCGCAACACAATTAGCCGAAAACCCTAGAGCCGCACGGCCAGCTACGCCAACTTTACCAGGTGCTGTAACACAACAAGCCGCAATTTATAACAAAACCTTTTTTGGAGGATTATCCAATGTTTTTCAAATTAACAATAATTTAAAGCATGTTTTGGCTTTATTTACATCCTATACAGATTTTAAAAATCCATTTATTACCAATTACGAAAAAAGAATAGAAAGCACCATTGGATTAAGAACATTTGTGGAATATGCAAAAGCTCAAGAAAATTTGAATTATAATCTTCAAGTTGGTTTAGAAAGCTCGGCCACTAAAACAAACATCCAAAACTTTAAAAATAACAAAGGAACGCTAGGTAATATTACAGCTAATGACGATTTAAAAGCAAATCAAAACTTTGCTTTCTTACGCTTTAATTTTGATGTAAATAAACGTTTATTAATCGAGTTAGGGTCAAGCTTGAACTTTTATGGTTATGATTACCAATCCTACTTCCCATTGGTTAAAGATAAGAAGAAAAAAACATTTAAAGCTTCGCTAATGCCCAAGATTGCGGCTTCTTATTTAATCAATTCAAATCTTACCTTTAGAGCATCAGCCAGTAAAGGCTACTCAGCTCCTACTTTGGCAGAAGTTCGCTCCTCAGATCAGGTGATCAATACTAATTTACAAGCAGAAGCAGGATGGAATTACGAAACAGGCTTACGCTTTCACACTGCTAATAGACGAATTTATGCAGATGGAACTTTGTTTTACTTCAATTTAAAAGATGCTATTGTAAGGCGATTAAATAGCAATGATGTAGAATACTTCATCAATGCAGGGGGCACTAAACAGCTAGGCACAGAATTTGAAATTAGCAGTTGGATTATTGAACCGAATAAAAATAATTTAATAAATGGTTTGCAATTAAGAAGCAGTTATACTTACAGTCATTTTAGGTTTGATAATTTTCAGAGTGGAGCACAAAATTATTCGGGTAATAAATTAACTGGCGTACCTACACAAAATGTGGTAAGTAGTTTATTGTTCAATTTCAGCAAAAATTTTTATTTGTTTGCACAACACAATTACACATCCGCAATTCCTTTAAATGATGCCAATAGCGCATCTGCAAAAAGCTATCATTTGGTAGATTTAAAAGCCGGGATTAATGATTTGAAAGTGGG
>JBBSRF010000088.1:0-9478 GCA_038243335.1 Sphingobacteriales bacterium | reverse complement strand
ACGAGAGATATCGCTCGTAAAGAAGGTATTTTTGCTGGTAACTCTGCAGGTTCAGCGATTGCAGGTTTAATTCAATTAAGGACCGAATGGCGCTTAAAATGATTGAGGTTGCAGAGAAAAGTGGTGCTTTAAAACCTGGTGGAACAATTATTGAAGGTACATCTGGTAATACTGGAATGGGCTTAGCTATGGCAGCCATTATTAAGGGATATAAGTGTATTTTCACAACAACAGATAAACAATCTAAAGAAAAAGTAGATGCTTTACGTGCTTTTGGAGCAGAGGTGATTGTTTGCCCTACCAACGTAGATCCAGAAGATCCACGTTCTTATTATTCTGTTTCTTCTCGTTTAGAGCGTGAAGTTCCAAACTCTTGGAAGCCTAATCAATATGATAATTTAGCCAATTCTTTGGCGCATTACGAACAAACTGGTCCTGAGATTTGGGAACAAACCGAAGGTAAAATTACGCACTTAGTAGTGGGTGTGGGTACTGGTGGTACAATTTCTGGAACTGGCAAGTATTTAAAAGAGAAAAACCCTAATATTAAAGTTTGGGGTATCGATACTTATGGTTCTGTATTTAAAAAATATAAGGAGACCGGTATTTTAGATAAAGATGAGATTTATCCATACATCACTGAGGGTATTGGAGAAGATTTTTTGCCTCAAAATGTAAATTTTGAAGTCATCGATTTATTTGAAAAAGTGACCGATAAAGATGCTGCTCTAATGACGAGAGATATCGCTCGTAAAGAAGGTATTTTTGCTGGTAACTCTGCAGGTTCAGCGATTGCAGGTTTAATTCAATTAAAAGATTTGTTAAAACCAGAAGACGTTGTGGTGGTTATTTTCCACGATCACGGTAGTCGTTATATGGGTAAAATGTACAACGAAGATTGGTTAAGAGAGCGTGGGTTCTTAAAAGATGAGAAATTAACTGCTCGTTCGATATTAGCAAAACGTAGTAATCAAGAAGTTGTAACTTTAGATTGTGAAAAGACGATTACTGAAGCAATCAATATCATGAAAACTTTAAGTATTTCTCAAGTTCCAGTAACACAACAAGGTATGGTAATTGGCAAAATTACTGAAAGTGATATTTTAGGATCATTATTAGATAATCCTTCTCTTAAATCTTGTGCTGTAAAAGAAATTATGACTGCTAGTTTACCTTTTGTAGACTTAAACACTTCTATTGATAAGATATCAGCGATGATTAATAAAGACGTGAGCGCTGTTTTAGTAGAAGATGAACAAGGTAAAATTGCAATTATTACGCAGTATGATATTATTGAGGCAATTTCTGGATAGCCCCTAAATCCCCTGAAGGGGACTTCCTATGAGCTTAACCAAAATTGATGTCGAATAGACAAAATAAAAGCTAAATTTCGGAGCTTTTATTGTAACACTTTATTTCATTTGTTGTCAATTTTAATGACTAATGACTAATGACTAATGACTAATGACTAATGACTAGGTCCAGACCCATCCACACGTTTAATTTGAGCACCTAAAGCACGTAAACGCGTGTCAATATCTTGATAACCACGCTCAATTTGCTCAATGTTATAGATTGTTGAGGTTCCTTCTGCAGACAAAGCAGCAATTAGCAAGGAAACACCTGCTCTAATATCTGGCGAAGTCATACTGATACCACGCAACTGATATTTTTTATCAATACCATTTACTGTTGCACGGTGTGGATCACATAAAATAATTTGAGCACCCATGTCTATCAATTTATCTACAAAAAATAAACGGCTTTCGAACATTTTTTGATGGATCAATACATTTCCTTTTGCTTGTGTAGCCACAACTAAAACAATACTCAATAAATCTTGTGTAAATCCTGGCCAAGGAGAATCTGCAATCGTTAAAATTGAACCATCAATAAAGGTATCAATCTCATAATGCTTTTGAGAAGGGATATAGATGTCATCGCCTCTTCTTTCAAGTTTTATACCTAATTTTTTGAATACTTCAGGAATAACTCCCAGTTCATCATAACAAACATTTTTAATGGTAATTTCTGATTCGGTCATTGCAGCAAGACCAATGAAAGAACCAATCTCAATCATGTCTGGAAGCATTCTATGCTCAGTACCACCAAGTTTTGTTACACCTTCTATGGTTAATAAATTTGATCCAATACCAGATATTTTTGCACCCATGCGATTTAGCATTTTGCACAATTGTTGCAAATAAGGCTCGCAAGCAGCGTTATAAATTGTAGTTACACCTTTCGCTAAAACAGCCGCCATTACAATGTTTGCTGTACCGGTTACAGAGGCTTCATCTAATAAGATATAAGCGCCAGTAAGGTTTGTTGCATCAACATTAAAAAATGCTTTTTTACTATCGTAAACAAATTTAGCACCTAATTTTTCGAAACCAATAAAGTGGGTATCTAATCTACGTCTACCAATTTTATCGCCACCTGGTTTAGGAATTGCAGCTTTACCAAAACGAGCCAACAATGGTCCAACAATCATAATTGAACCACGTAAGCCACCGCCTTTTGTTTTAAAAGTATCAGAACTAAAGAAATCTAAATTGATATTTTTAGCTTCGAAAGTGTAAGTGTCTTTATTGATTCGGTCAACACTAACACCTAAATCTCCTAATAGTTCAATCAGTTTATTTACATCTTTAATATCTGGAATATTGCTGATGGTAATTTTTTGATCAGTTAATAAAACAGCTGATAAAATTTGTAATGCTTCATTTTTAGCACCTTGGGGAGTAATTTCTCCCTTTAATTTTTTACCACCTATAATCTCGAATGCATTCATATTTTATATTTTTTCGTTTTTGAGAGAGTAGCTGCAATGAGATTGCTTCGTTCCTCGCAATGACGGAGTCTTAATTAATATCTTTGTTTTGGATTATTATTTTTCTGTTGAGGGCGACCACCACTATTAATCTGGCGACCTTTGTTATTGTTGTTGTTGTTTTGGCGTCCTCTGTTATTGTTATTGTTTTGTCGGTTTACCTGAGGTCTAAATTCTACTTTTTGCAGATTTACATTTTCGTCAAGTTCTAAATTACCATCAGAAAGTTCACGCAAGTTTTTAAAAATTACCTCATCAGAAACATTGTCTTTATTCCATTGTACATAAGCCATTTTCATAAAGTTAGCAATGCCTTGCACCATACCTGCTTTGCGCTCTGGGTTTTCCTCCTCAATGGTTTTTTGAATCAATTTCTCAACAGTTTTGCCATAATGTTTGTATTTAATTTTTTGTTGAGGATAACCAATATGTGCTGGTCTAATCAACGCAGCTTCTGGTGTTGGCTTTGGATAAGGACTATCTACATCAATCTTATAATCAGAAATGATGTGTAAATGATCCCATAATTTATGTTTAAAATCTGCAACATCACGAAGATGTGGATTTAAAAAACCCATTAAGTCAATAACAGCTTGGGCATATTTATTGCGCTCTTCTTTTGTTGGTAAGTCTATAATGTACTTTACCATATTTTGTACATTGCGACCATACTCTGCCAAAATTAAGTCGCTACGAGTTGTATTATAATCAAATTTCATTGTATAATTTTAAATTGAAAAATATTAAGGCGAAATACATTATGAAATAACCAAAACGAAAAGTAGTAGATTGAGAAACAATTTTATACTTTAAAGGATGTTTTTGGTTAAGAATTCATCGAAATGCTCATACGCTTAATATTGTAAAGGTATGTAAACAAAAATTAATTAAAGAATGAAATGCTTTCAAATATAAAGCGTCATTGCGAGAAACGAAGTAATCTTAAAACGTTTTGCAAATAGGTGATTGATTCGTATCCATCACGCAACGAGGGAAAAAAATGAAACACTTATATTACTTCACAATCATCAATTTAGCGAATTTTAGCAACAATTGCTTATTGCCTAAACCTTGAAAAAATACTGTTGCTTTAACATCAGGTAATATTCCCTCTAGATTTACAATTTTTCCAAATCCAAATTTCTCGTGTTCAACATCCATTCCGTTTTGAAATTCATTAGCTGCATTAGGTGCAAAACCGACAGTTGGTACATGTGCTTTTGGTAAAATAGAAGTTGTTTTTGGTCTAATTATAGTTGTATTAGAGGTTGATTTTGATGTAGATTCCCTTTGTTGACTCCAAGATTTACGTTCGCCATCAAATCTATTTTCGCCAAAATTCGTTTTTGCAGGTTTTACTATTTCTAATTCTAAATAAGAAGGATTAATTTCATTAATAAAACGACTCGGTTCACATGATGTTAATGTTCCCCAACGGTAGCGAGAAGTAGCATAAGTTATTGATAATTTTTTTTCTGCCCTCGTAATGGCTACGTAAAACAAACGACGCTCTTCCTCTAAATCTACACGAGAAGTTAAAGACATTTGAGATGGAAATAGGTTTTCTTCTAATCCTACGATAAATACATTTTTAAACTCTAATCCTTTAGCAGAGTGAATGGTCATTAAAGAAACGGTATCGGCATCTTTCTCATCTTTTCGGTCATCGTTGGTTAACAAAGCGATATCTTGCATAAAAATGGCTAAACTCCGATCTTCAATATCTTCGCGTTCTGAGAATTCTTTAATACCATTTAATAATTCTTGAATATTTTCATAACGAGAACGTCCTTCCACGCTATCGTCTGTATGTAATTCTTTTAATATACCAGAATGTTGTGCAATGAATAAGGCAGTTTCATAAGCATCTAGCTTTTTACTCTCTGCAGTGAAACTTTGTATCATTACGGCAAAGTCATTTAATTGATTTGCAATTCTTCCTTGTATATATTGCTGCGGATTACAAATTACCTGCCACATGGTAATATCGTTTTGATCTGCTGCTACAGAGATTTTTTCGACAGTTGTATCACCTAAACCTCTACGCGGATAGTTAATTACCCGTTTAATTGCTTCTTCATCTGCAGGATTAAAAGTTAAACGGAAATAGGCGATTAGATCTTTAACCTCTTTACGTTGATAAAACGACAAGCCGCCATAAATTTTATAGGGCACATTCAATTTACGCAACGCCTCTTCCATTGCCCTACTTTGCGCATTGGTACGGTATAAAATAGCAAAATCTTTATAAGTAATACCAGCATTTAAACGATCTTGCACAATGGCTTCTGCAACTAATTTACCTTCTTCGTTATCAGAAAAAGCTCTAGAAACTTTAATTCGATCACCTTTTTCATTGTCAGAGAATACATTTTTCTCTAATTGATTTTTATTATTTGCAATGATACTATTGGCAACTTCTACTATATTTTGCGTAGAACGATAATTTTGCTCTAATTTATATACTTTTAAATCAGGGTAATCTTTTTCAAAATTTAAGATATTCTGAATGTTTGCACCACGGAAAGCATAAATACTCTGGGCATCATCACCCACCACGCAAATATTCTGATGTGCCGCTGCTAATTTTTTAACAATAGTATATTGAGAAAAGTTAGTATCCTGGTACTCATCAACCATTAAATACTTAAATTTATGTTGATATTTATTTAAAACGTCAGGATGATTTTTCAATAAAACATTGGTTTTAAATAACAAGTCGTCAAAATCCATTGCGCCAGCTTTATAACAACGTTTGGCGTAGGTTTCATAAATTAAACCCAATAAAGGTCTTTTGTTTCCTGCATCTTCAGCTTGTAATTGATCGTCTTCTAAATATTCTGATGCAGAAATTAAATTATTCTTTGCTGATGATATTCGGTTATAAACGATGTTTGCTGCATACATTTTATCATCCAATTGCATTTCTTTTAAAATAGTACGAATTAAGCTTTTACTATCATCAGTATCGTAAATGGTAAAGTTAGATGGGTAACCAATCTTTTCAGCTTCATAACGTAAAATTTTAGCAAACACAGAGTGGAAAGTACCCATCCAAATGTTTTTAGCTTCCGCACCAACTACTTTACTGATACGCTCACGCATATCTTTACTCGCTTTATTGGTAAAAGTTAACACTAAAATATTAAAAGGATCTACACCTTTTTCTATCAAATACGCAACTCTATAAGTAATAACCCTAGTTTTTCCCGATCCTGCACCTGCTACGATCATTACTGATCCTTGGGTGTTTTCTACTGCTGCTCTTTGTTGTGGGTTTAAACCTGCTAAATAATCCAAATCGTTCCTATCTTGTTGAGGTTCAAAAATAAGAAATCTTAATCTTTTATACTGATTTGTGGATAAATAGAATTAAACATTTTTGAAAAGCAAGTCCAATATTTTATTTTAATGATTGTCCTTTGCTTTCGCTAATCCCGATGAAAAATCGAGAAACCGCTCCGCCAAGGTTTAGGTTCATTGGGTCTGTACAATTATTAAAATTTGCAAAGCTTATTACAGATCATGTCTCACATCTCAATACTCAAATCTCATTTTCACATCCACTCTTCACTGCCACTTTGCTTTTGATTGGTGATAATACCAACCACAATAAAAATTGAAAACCGATCCTTGTAAACTTGTCTAGTGACAAAATATCATCATTTTTAATTTGGAATAGAATTTGACAATGATAGGTTATGGAAGAAAATAATTTAAACCACAATTTAGACTTTAATGATATTCCAGAGCAAAATAATGTTGACGTGTATGCTAATTTCAAAGAAAAGTTAGAGAGCGTACAGACTTTTCCGGGTTTATATGCTTTTAAATTTATCTTAACGGGAGGTGCAGCTAAATTACCGGAATTGAGAGAAGTGTTGCCTGATGACGATTTTATCGAAACACTATCTAAAACAGGTAAATACATTTCTGTAACGGTTAAAAAATGGATGCTGAGCGCAGATGCTGTAGTCGATATTTATAAAAAAGTAGGGGAGATTAAAGGGATTATGATGCTTTAATACACCTTTCATTATGAAGTGGAACGACTAAGTAATTTTGAAGCAAAATTTTCCGATAATGTTAGCTTAGCACAATATAATTGATTTTGCTTTTGGTTGGTATTATCACCAACCAAATAGTTATTTTTAATTACTGTTAATAATTAAATGTTGTTGCCAGTAGATTGGTGATAACGCCAAATACAATAAAAACTGATTCGCCAAGGTTTAAATTAATTGGATATATACAACTTTCTATAGTCTCATAACTCATATCTCAAAATTTACATCCACTCTTCACTACCACTTTCAATCTGATATAGCCAATAATTAACCAATTGTTTAATTTCAGAATAATTTCCATATTTAAAATGGATAATTCCTGCTGCGGTATGTAAATTAACATGTCCAACATCTATTCCTTTATGCCAAGGATATTGAAAAGTAGTAATGGCTTGTATTTTATGCGGGAAAATATGCTCGAAAGTAATATCCCAAATGCCAGATTTTTTGATGATTAAATCTTGGTTCACCATTAGTCGATGTTTGGTATAACTGATGTAAATCATCACGATAGCAATTATAGTATAAACAATTGACAATGGATAATAAGGTTTTACTTCATCAAAATTATACCAGAATATGAAATAAATAGCAACAGGAAAAACAACTTTAAAAAATATAGGCAAATTTAAAAACCTGAAATTTGGTTTAAAAGTTTTGGCTTTTTCAGGTAATTTCCCTAAAATCATTTTTAAAATTTCATCTCGCTCCATAGGGTTGCAACCAGGAATTTCTAAATTGGCATCTCTTAATTTTTTTTCACTCTCAGCTTTTCCAGAATGTGCTTGTTTCAAATTCATATTTAATAAATTGAATTTTCTCTGAAAAAAGTTTTGGCTGTAAGTGGTTATTTGTACTTTTTTTGGACTTGTTAATGTATTCTTCTTTGCCAATAAACCAGATGAAATTAGCAAAGACTGCTTGTGCTTGCTTACTTCAAATTCAAAATATTTAACAAATGTTCTAATAATGTTAATTGCAAATAGAATAAACAAGATAATTCCAAATAATATACCGACAGAGAATAAGGATATTCCAGATTTGATTACACTTTCAACTTGTCCATTGTCTTTATCAAATGTTTTGATTAATTCTTTTGCATTATGAAATAAAGCATAAGCAAAGCCTATTAGCAAAGCTAAACTGCGGCCATAATGTGAAGTTAAACCTACTTTAAATAAGGTTCTAGTACTCAATTTTAAGAGTGGTATATCAATAACTTCTTTTGTTAAACTACTAATCTCACCATCGGCTGAATTTTCTTTTTTTCCATTTAATAAATATTCTTTTAAGCGATAGGCTGCAGTTTCATCAATTGCTTTAATACTAATTTCTTTACCGTCAGAACCTGGTGTGTCAATCTGTAAACTATAAACACCAATTAATTTTTGCAATAAAGATTGATTAATCTTAACTTGTTGTATTTTTTCGAGTTGTACAGTTAATAATGTTTTATTAAATACACCTTTATTAATTATAAATTCTTGTTTTTCTATATCTAAAAAGAAAGTGAATTTCAAATAACTAAGGTAGGAATATGCTATAGAAAGCACTAAAAGTGTAGCTGTTACAATTCCGAAATAAAATAATTCTTCAGTTTTAGCTTTAACAATAAAAATAATAAAAGGAATTGCAAGAGCTCTAATGATCTTCTGAATTGTATTTGCCGCCATTATGATAATACCAGCTGCCGATTGCTTTTGTGGTTTACTAAAATCGTTTTCCATAATTAAAGGGCAACTGATGTATTTTCCAATATATCTAATCGCTTTACCAAAGCCTCTTTCATAGTTTTGGCGTTTTCTAAAGGTATTCCGGCAATTTTCATATGCCCTGTGCTACCGCCAGCTGTATGTATTTCTAGTGTAGCTAACCCAAAAATTCTACTGAATAATCCTTCATCTAAGGCTACATGTTGAATTCTATTTAATGGTATAATTGTAGTGGTTTCTGCAATAATACCACTTTTATAAATTACATCTTTTTCTCGCAATGCATATCCTCTTTTCTTAAAACTTGCACTGTAAATTGAAAAGGTTAAAATTACTATTATGGAATATCCAAAAGCAATTTGTAAGGAATAAGGCTTAAAATCATCATTAAATAGTGTTAAAAGTAAAAGAGTAACTCCACAAATTAAAAAGAACAGAGAAATGTTGATGGAAATTACATTCCAATATTTAGGATGGGGTTTAGTGAGTGTTATTTCTTCGTATTTAGGTAGTAGGTTTAAATCAATAACTTCATTAGTGAAATTTTGCATATTCTAATTTTTTTTAGTCAAATATACTATGATAAATAGGATTAACTTATAATCATTTATTTGTTAAATGTACTTTTACAATTGTTTTTATAAAGCATTTAGCTAAAGTCTTATATTTGTTTTAAAAATTAGAAGTTATGCAAGAAATCAAGAAATATGTTGAAGAGAATAAACAACGCTTTTTAGATGAGTTGTTTGAATTGTTACGTTTTCCTTCTGTAAGTGCAGATCCGAAGTTTAAAGGGGAGATGTTAAAAACTGCAGATTTTGTCGCTCAAAAATTGAAAGGTGCTGGTGCAGATAAAGTTGAGATTT
>JBBSRF010000087.1:0-9536 GCA_038243335.1 Sphingobacteriales bacterium | reverse complement strand
TTTTTCAATTCATGGATAACCTGTGGATTTGCAATTTGAATTACTCTAGTGACCAATACTTCTTCAACTGGCTTGTAATGCTGATAAATTATTGGGACAGCAAATAGCGCTATAAATAATGCACTTACACTAAACAAAGCTTTTACTAAGATGGTTGAAGATTCAGATCTCAATTGATAAGCTCCATAGTTTTTGTTTCTGTTGTTAAATACGACAGCAAGCCACTCGCTACCATATAAATTTGATGAGTTGTTAAACATAGCTTTAAGTATTTTTAACTATGATGTTAGTTTTACTAAAATTCCATAACATCCATGAATTATTTTTATTAACTCATAATTTTAATAAAATAGATTAAAAAATAACAGATTTGTACACTTATTAAAAAAAATAAATCAATTTTTATAAAACTTAATGAAAAAATGATTGAAAAAACATATTTTTGAACAAAATTTACGCAATTAAATGAAAAATATAAGAAATAATGCGCTAAAAGAAGCACAAAATAGAATTTCACCAGAAATAAAGACCAATTCATCCAAAATTTCAGATTTTTTTGGTTCAAATGTCTTTGACAAAAAGAAAATGAGAGACTTCTTATCAAAAGAAGTGTATGAAAAATTAATTTCTAGCATTGACCAAGGAGAATTAATTAATCAAGAAGATGCCAATCAAATAGCTACAGCTATGAAAATTTGGGCAATGGAAAAAGGTGCAACACACTACACCCATTGGTTTCAGCCTTTAACAGGATCTACCGCAGAGAAACACGATTCATTTTTTGAGCCTTGTGGCGATGGTGCAATAGAAAAATTTGCAGGAACAGCATTAATTCAACAAGAATCAGACGCATCAAGTTTCCCAAATGGTGGTATTCGCAATACTTTCGAAGCTAGGGGCTATACAGCTTGGGATCCTTCTTCTCCTGCATTTATTATAGAAAGCAAAGCTGGAAAGACACTTTGTATCCCAACAGTATTCGTCTCCTATACCGGAGAAGCGTTAGATTTTAAAGCACCCTTACTTAAAGCATTGGCTTCACTTGATAAAGCAGCAGTAGATGTCTGTCAATATTTCGATAAAAGTATTACGAAAGTAAATGTATCATTAGGTATTGAACAAGAGTATTTCTTAATAGATCTTGCACTATATAACGCCAGACCAGATTTAGTGATGACAGGCCGTACCTTATTCGGTCGTATGTCTGCAAAAGGGCAACAACTGGAAGATCATTATTTTGGTTCAATTCCAGAACGTGTTTTTGCTTACATGGTAGATTTTGAAAATGAAGCTTTAAAACTAGGTATCCCATTAAAAACTCGACATAACGAGGTTGCCCCTTCTCAATTTGAATGTGCTCCAATTTATGAAGAAATTAATTTAGCCATAGACCACAATCAATTGTTAGTTGATTTAATGGAAAAAGTTGCTCGACGACATAACTATAAAGTTTTATTACATGAAAAACCATATGCAGGAATTAATGGATCAGGCAAACACAATAACTGGTCTATAACAACAGATACTGGCAAAAATTTATTGGCACCAGGAAAGACACCTAAAAACAATTTAATGTTTTTAACCTTTTTTGTAAATACAATTAAAGCTGTTCACGAACATGCAGATTTATTGAGAGCAAGCATCGCTTCTGTCAGTAATGATCATCGTCTGGGTGCAAATGAAGCTCCTCCGGCGATTATTTCTATATTTTTAGGTCAGCAATTAGATGAAATTTTAGACGAGATTGAAACATCTCGTATCAGTAAAAAAGTTAAAGAAGAAAGCGCATTATGGATTGGAATTCCTAAAATCCCACAAATCACCTTAGACAATACCGATCGCAATCGTACATCTCCATTTGCTTTTACGGGTAATAAATTCGAATTAAGAGCTGTTGGATCATCAGCTAATTCTTCTGGTCCGATGACAGTTTTAAATGCTATAGTTGCAGATCAATTAGCCAAATTTAAAGTTGAAGTAGATAAATTAATCAAGAAAGGCGACAAAAAGGATTATGCCATATTAACAGTAATTAAACGTTATATTAAAGAATCTAGAGACATCCGTTTTGAAGGAAATGGGTACGGACAAGAGTGGGCAGAAGAAGCAGAGAAACGTGGTTTAAGCAATATTAAAACTACTCCAAAAGCATTGGACGCTTACATTAGTGATAAAACCACTGAACTTTTTGCAAAAACAAATGTTTTCAACAAACGCGAATTACATGCTCGTCATGAGATTTTATTAGAGAGTTTCTTTAGGAAACTTCAAATCGAAGCTAGGGTAATGGGTGAAGTAGCAAATACTCAAATTTTACCAGCTGCCATGGCGTATCAAAACGTTTTAATTGATAATGCAAAAGGGTTAAAAGACCTTGGGTTAAGTAAGGAAGCTTTGTCAACTCCTATTGCAATCATAGAATCCCTTTCTAAACATATTTTCGAAATTAAATCAAATATCGATTTGATGTTAGAAGAAAGAAAGAAAACAAATACAATCGTAAATAGCAGAGAAAAAGCGATTAGTTATGATGAGAATGTTAAAATCTATTTTGACACCATTCGTTACCACGTAAATAAATTAGAACAAATTGTTGATGATAGCTTTTGGCCATTACCTAAATTACGCGAAATATTATTTTTAAAATAGACTTATCTTTCATAATATTTTTAAGGCGTCTTGATTAATTTCTCGACGCTTTTTTTAATACTCTATTTCCAATTTTATATTTATAACATAATTTACCGAAAAGAAATCTTCAAAAAATTTTATCTTCTTAATAAAAGCTATAGCCTATCTCAATATTTAGAAGTTATTCTTTTAACTTTCAGCTTTAGTCTTTCCTGTTAAAACCTTATCTTTGCAATCAACATGAGTGATAATAGGTACAACCAACGTGGCGTTTCTGCATCAAAAGAAGATGTGCATGCAGCAATTAAAAACATTGACAAAGGTATATTTCCACAAGCATTTTGTAAAATCATTCCTGATATTTTAGGTAATGATGAAAATTACTGCAATATTATGCATGCAGATGGTGCGGGAACCAAATCTTCATTAGCTTATACTTATTGGAAAGAAACTGGTGATATTTCTGTTTGGAAAGGAATTGCACAAGATGCCATCATCATGAATTTGGATGATTTGATTTGTGTTGGTGCTACCGAAAATATTCTTTTATCCTCAACTATTGGTCGAAATAAAAACTTAATATCAGGTGAGGTAATTGCTGCCATCATTAACGGTACAGAAGAAATTTTAGCTGATTTAAGAACATTGGGTATTTCTATTTACTCAACCGGTGGAGAGACTGCAGATGTTGGCGATTTAGTAAGAACAATTATTGTAGATTCTACAGTTACTTGTCGTCTTAAACGCGAAGAAGTGATCAGTAATCATAACATTCAAAATGGAGATGTAATTGTTGGACTTGCATCCTATGGTCAAGCAACTTATGAAAGCGAGTACAACGGCGGAATGGGCTCTAATGGACTAACCTCTGCTCGTCATGATGTTTTTGAGAAATCAATCGCTAATCAATATCCAGAAAGTTTTGACCCGGCTGTGCCACTAGATTTAGTTTTTTCAGGTGGTAAAAAATTAACAGACCAAGTAAAAATAGATGAGAATAATAGCATAACAGCTGGTAAATTGGTTTTATCTCCAACGCGTACCTATGCACCAGTTCTAAAAAACGTTTTAGACCAACATAGAAAAGATATTCACGGTTTAGTACATTGCAGTGGTGGCGCACAAACTAAAGTATTGCATTTTATTAATGATGATATCCACGTCATAAAAGATAACCTCTTCCCTATTCCACCCCTATTTAAACTGATACAAGAACAGTCTGGCACAGATTGGAAAGAGATGTACAAAGTATTTAACATGGGCCATAGAATGGAGCTTTATGTTCCTTCAACTATTGCTGAAGATATTATTGCTATTTCTAAAAGCTTTAATATTGATGCTCAGATTATTGGACGAGTAGAAAATGGAGCTCAGAAACAAGTTACCATTATTACAGAAAAAGGGGAATTTGTTTATAATTAATAATTTGTCATCCGTAGCTATCGTATCTCAACTCAGTTAAGAATTTTATTAAGATATTTTATTTTAAACAATTTAACCTACCTTGATAACCTGAAGTAAACTTTGCCTAATCTTGGCTCATTGCATAAAATATTTAACACGCTAATTGATAGTTTCATAGCAAATAAAATTGGCATAGCCGATAACTTCTTAAATAAAAAGTTAGCTATTCAGCTTAAATCTAACTTAAATAAATTATATCTGTCTCATCAACTACTAACTGCCGGGATAGGCAATAAATTAATTGTTGACCATGACAATCTGATAAGAAATGATCGAATTTACTGGCTTGATAAATCGCATAATGACAAATTTGAAAATCAATTTTTCGATTTAATGGATAAGTTTGTGAGTTACCTAAACGAAACTTGTTATACGGGCATAACAAGCTATGAATTCCATTATACTATGTATGAAAAAGGCAGTTTTTATCATAAACACATTGATCAGTTTAAAAATAACGATAGCAGAAAATATTCTATGATTTTATATTTAAATTCGGATTGGAAAGCTGGCGACGGTGGTGAACTCTGCATTCATCATGCAGATCAGCTACAATACATTTCGCCAAATAATAGAAAGAGTGTATTTTTTAAAAGCAATGAACTGGAACACGAAGTGATTTTAAATAACGAGCCTAGAATGAGTATCACTGGCTGGCTAAAAGTAGATTAAATCGACAGATAATGAATTAAAGGCAAATCCTTTTTTATTTTGAAATCCTCAGTTTAACCTACCTTCTTTTTAAACAAATCAAGTGTTCTTAGCCAAGCTAATTTAGCAGCCGCTTCATTGTATCTAGTTGGGGAAGTATCATTATTAAATGCATGGTTTACACCTTCATAAATAAAAGATTGGTAATCAATATTATTTTGTTTTAAAGCCTCCACGTACGCTGGTATCCCTGCATTAATACGATCATCTAAACCTCCATAATGTAACATTACGCTTGCTTTAATTTTTGGCACATCTACTGCTTTTGCTTGCGAACCATAATATGCAACTGCAGCATGTAATTTAGGATCAGCAACTGCTAATTGATTTGCCATTGAACCACCCCAGCAAAAACCAACACAAGCTGTTTTACCATTTCCGTATTTATGATTTCTCAAGTAAGCTAAGGCTATTAAATAATTTTGTAAATTTTTAGCGGGATCTAATTTCCCTATTAACTCTCTTCCTTTATCTTCATCTTCTGGCGTTCCGCCAAATGGAGAAAGGGCATCTACACCTAGAGCCATGTAACCTGCCAGAGCTACTCGTTTAGTTACCTCTTTAATGTGTGGCGTTAAGCCTCTATTTTCATGAATAATAACTACAGTTCCTAATTTTTTGAGATTGCCCTTTGGCATTGCCAATAAACCTTTAACATCGCCATCTACACCTGCAAAAACAATTTCTTTACATTCTACCTCTACATTACTGATGTTTGCTGCTATTGCATAATTACTTTCTAAAAGCGGCAGAACAGTTAAAGCTAAAGCCGTACTACCAGTTAAAATAGCTAGCTTTTTCATAAACTCTTTTCTATTGATCTGACTGTGTGTATACGAATCGTATAGGTTAATGATTTTTTGGTCCATGATAAAATAATTAAGGAAAATTTAAATTACGAAATGATTGTGAATTAACTTTTAAAATTTTAAACACAAAAAAACCCGTCATCTCTCGATAACGGGTTTGTGATATTAAGAATTAATTTTAAAATATATATCTTAAACCTAATTGAATACTATAAGTACTTCTTGGTGTTACGATATCTTGAAATGCATTATTAGCCAATTCCCCAGAAGAATTTGATAAATTATAAGATGGTACATTAGTATTTGCATCTATACCTTTAAAAGTTAAAGGATTAGTGATGATTGTACGTTGATAAGTTCCCCAGTTTTTATTTATCAAATTAGAAGCATTAATTACATCTGCACTTATTTGTAATGTTTGTTTTCCTGATTTTCCAGTATTAATGAAGATGTCTTGTAATAATCTAACATCTACTCTATTAAACCAAGGCAATAAAGCCGCGTTTCTTTCTGCGAATTGACCTCTATTTTTCTTTAAATAAGGCGAACTATTAATAAACTGCTCTAATGCAGCCTCTTGTTGTGCTGGAGTAAATGTTTTTAAATCAGCTCCTTTACCAGTAGTGTATTGTTGAAATAACGTTTCTCCAGGACGTGGAATATACATTAAATCAGCTGAACTATTTCCGTCCCCATTTAAATCTCCACTTACAACATAACTATAAACACCTTGAGTAGAACCTTCATAGAAAACGGATAGTGTTGTTGCTAAGTGTCTTAAGTATTCCTTTTTGTAAGAGATATTACCAACCACTCTATGTGGAACAGCGTAAGCGGAATTGCCTAACTCTTCATAATTTGAAGTTCCAATATTAGGATTTGAGTTCCATACAGAAGAAGCCTGACTTCCTGGATTTGCCGTTATTTCTTTAGATGCCGAGAATGTGTAGGCAATAGAACCTGCAAAACCATTAGAATATGATTTACTTAATTGAGCAGTTAAAGATGAAGAATAGCCTTTCTCTGAATTTTCTAAAACAATTGCAGAAGTGATACCAGAATTTAATCTATTTGAACCAACTATTCTTGGTCGAGTTAGACCACCTTCTACAACAACGCCACTTGGATTAGTTAAGTTAGCGTTTCTCATTTTTACAGCATTCATATCTTTAGTAAATAAACCGTCAAATGTAAACATATATCCACTTCCTAGATTTTTATCAACACCTAAGTTTACTCTAAAAACTTTAGGAAATTTGAAATTTTCATCCATAAATACTACGTTAGATGGAGTTGATGTACCTGCTGATGTTGGAAACAAATTAGCATAAGCAGCTGGATTTGAATCTAATCTTATTCCGTTTAAAGCTGCAACTCCCGCTGGAGAATTATTATTAATTGCTCCACCAAACTGATACATACCTGTATTTGTAGGAATATTGGTCAAGAATACAAATGGAATTTTACCTGTAAACACACCCATACCACCTCTAAAAGTTAATGTTCTATCTTCAGATACAGCTCTAAATCCTACTCTTGGAGAAAGCAGAACTTTACTTTTAGCCCATCTATCAGTTGAATAGTTTCTTAACGTAATACTGTTAGAACTATAGAAATTTAATTTAGATGTAGTTGGATTATTTAATGGGTTTTCATGATAAATCGGCAGATCAGCACGTAAACCAAAAGTAAATTTAACTCTATCAGTTACATTATATTCATCTTGAATATAAGCTCCTGCTTGTCCAATTTTTAATTCTGCTGAATATACAGCTGGAGTATTTGGAACCAGTGAATAGGTATAAGCATAATATACTGGTGCTTTATCTGTAATTAAATCATTAATCGAATTAAACACATAATAACTATTTGCTGGTGCCATAAACATATTACCAGTTTTCTGATACTCGTAAGTTAAACCAGCAGTAAAATTATGTTTACCAGTATTATAAGTTATGTTATCTGTAAAACTATAAACATCATTTACAACATCATTATTCAGCGTGTAAGGATCCATACCTGCTGTAATTATGTTATTACCTGTTGAACCATCATAAATGTCAATAGTTGGAAAAATTGAACCAGGATAATCTCTAGTTGCTTGATTCTTTGTGAAAGCTAATAATAACTGATTAGACCATTTGTTATTAAATCTGCTGTTCAGTTCAAGTGTACCGCTTCTTGTAGTATTTAAAAATCCGTAACTAGAATTTTCATAAGAAAAAGATCTTGGACCAAATCTGCTATTAGGTGCTCTAGAAATTGTGCTTGAGTTACCAGTAACCTTGAAACCACCGCCATTAGGTATACTTGTTGCATTTAGATTTTGATCATCTATACCTCTAAAATCACTAAATTTCAAAGATAATTTGTTATTGTTATTGATGTTCCAATCTAATTTCGCTAGAATTTTATGGTTATCTCTAGCAAAAGCAGGAAAGTTGTCATAGCCACCAGTTTCGTAACCAAATTTGGTCTTCAAATAATCAGAAACTGTTTTTAAGTCTGCAACTGTAGTTGAAGAGACAGTTCCTAATCCCGAACCGCCTTTCGGAGAAAAAGCAATACCTGGAGCCATATTTTCTTCTTTCTCTGCATTAACGAAGAAAAATAACTTATTCTTAATAATAGGTCCACCCAAAGTAAAACCATAAGTTTTAGATTTTGAATCTACTATTTGCGCAGAAATATCATTACTACCTACTTTTGTTCCTAAATAGCTTTGATCACGATACAAACCATATGCACTACCATGAAAAGTATTAGTACCACTTTTAGTAACAGCACTAATATTAGCACCAGTAAAGCCAGCTTGTCTAACATCATAAGGTGCTATATTTACAGAGATTTGATCATAAGCATCTAATGAAATTGGTTGACTACCACCACCAGGAAGTGGATCAGAAGATAAACCAAAATTGTTATTTAAGTTAGCTCCATCAACTTGGATGTTATTATATCTTCCATCTCTACCACCAAAACCATTTCCATTAGCTTGTGGTGTTAATCGTGTAAAATCTGTTATACTTCGAGAAATTGTTGGCAAAGTAGCTAAATCACGACTAGAAATATTAGTACTGGCTCCTGTTTTTTGTTGCACACCAGCTGTTTTGGCTCCCTTAATCGTAACTTCACTCAACGTTGTTCCAGAATCATCAAGAACGTAGTCTAATGTATAAACATCTCCCAACTTTAAATAAACGTCATTAATTGTGGCTGTTTTATAACCAACATAGCTTATTTCAATTGAATAAGGGCCACCAACACGCATACTACCAATAGAAAACCTTCCATCGTTATTAGTAGCAACAGCATACGTTGTACCAGATGGATTATGAGTAGCTTTTAAACTTGCTCCAGGCAGCGGGCCTTTTGTGTCTTTAATAAGACCAGCCATTGAAGATGTAGTAACTTGAGCATTTACTGAACCAAAAAGGCCTACAAATGCAAAGACGATTACTACAAATTTAAATAGTAAAGATTTCTTCATACTCTTTTAATTATTTTTTTTTATGTTAAGATATGTTAAAATATCTGTGCAAATGTAGATATTTATTTATACATCGTGTTTATTTTCAATGTTAAATAATTATTAATTAATATGAAACTTATCAACAGTTAACAACTTATTAAAGCCAATAACTATCAGTTTACCAATAGATTGTTTGTTTAAGTAGCCAGATGTAAATATTTAATTTTTACTTTATATTTACTTATAATTGTCAAAACCATATTACCCAATTTGATTTAAGCAATTTTAATCAACATTTTTTTTAATTTTGAGGAGTTATTTAGTTAATTTTCCTTTTTTATAAGATATGAACTACGATTTAATTGTATTAGGCAGCGGTCCGGGTGGCTATGTTGCTGCAATAAGAGCATCACAATTAGGTTTAAAGACTGCCATTGTGGAACGCGAAT
>JBBSRF010000086.1:0-9754 GCA_038243335.1 Sphingobacteriales bacterium | reverse complement strand
TGGTCACCAAAAGCGATAGCAATTTTGTGTTCATTAATAGTTTTTATCGTTGCTTTTCCACCTAAATAAATTTGATAGTAAACTTTATATTTCCCTTCACCACAAGTCGTTTTAGCCTCTATCCAGCCTTCAATTCCTTTATCATTTACAAGATGTTGCTCAGCTACAAAACCTCTAGAAAACGCATGACTAAAATCTATAGTTAATCCTTTTTCCCCTTTTGGAAAAGTGTATTTATGCATTCCAGATTTATTGGCTGCAGTAAGCTTTACGTCTATTCCATTTTCAAAAGCTACATGATAATAACCCGGACTAGCATCTTCTTTGGCTTTAATCAGCTCCTCATTATCATCTCCTAAAAATGGTCTAACTAGTATTAAACCGCCACTACCTGTACAACCAACTCCTTCAAACCGATTGTGCGTGAATCCTAAAAATTTCTTAGCAAAATGTTCATATCCAGCATGTAAATTAGGATAGGTTTGTGGCCCAATACTCATCATACCAAAAGGAGAGCTAGCTGCAGGACTTAATTGTCCGTGATCTCCAGAAGTACCCAAAAACACATTGACCAATTTTACAGGTTCAAATCTTTTTTGCTGCGCATGTAAGCTAATGGAAAAAGTAAAAAAAAAGAAAAAGAAAATTTTTATCATATTCATTGCAATATGCTAAAATTCATTATCATAATAATTAAGATTCAAATAAATTAAAGTCCATCGCCATATTTAAAAAATTCACTCACAGTAACTGGTAATTTTCCTGTTGTTATTAATTGATTTTTAAGCACAGAAGCGGCAGCTTCTTGCATAAAATCTTCTTTCTGGTAGGCTACAACTAATCCCTTTGCATTTTCTAAACCTGGTAAGCCTGCTAAATTATATGGATTAGCAAAAAGTGCAAAAACGGCATCTTTTGTAGCCATATCTTTTAACATCATTTTTAAATCAGCACTCAAAGGAATGCCATTTCCCGGACGTGTACGCGTATCAAAAATTCCTATTATTACCTGATCATTTGATTTGATCTCCGTCAAAACTTTAGCAATATCATTCGCATTGGCATCTTTCTTTAAATTATAGACAACTGAATTTTTATAGGTTAAAGTTAATTCTTTTTGGAAAGTGCTAACGTCTGGTGTCCCCACGTTTAAAATTACAGTTCTTTTAGTTGGAGATAACGTTTTAATGAAATCTCTACCTCTTAATAAAGTCATAGTCGCATCAGCCATTTGCTGCCTCAATACTTTACTTTCTGCTCTGTTTACATCTTCAAAAACTTGCTGTTCTTTAATGGTTTGTTTTTTATTTAAACCTGCATAATATTTGGCGGTTAATATTTTCTTTACACTCTCATCAATTCTATCCATGGTTAAGCGTTGATCTTTTATCGCCTGACGAACCATTTTAACCGCACGTTTACTATTTTCAGAAAGCTCTAAAATATCGTTTCCAGCAATAATGCCCATTACATCTGCTTCACCATCTTTAAAGAATTTCACTACGCCTTTCATTCCCATTGCATCAGAAATAATAATCCCTTTAAATCCAATTTGTTCCTTTAATATACCCGTTACAATTGGTTTAGATAATGTTGATGGCATATTTGGGGAAGCATCTAATGAAGGGATATTCATATGAGCAATCATTACGCCCGCAGCACCTTGTTTAATTAATTCTTTAAAAGGATACATTTCTAAACTATCTAAACGTTCTTTTGTAAAATTAAGTTGGGGTAAATCGAAATGTGAATCTACGTCTGTATCGCCATGACCAGGAAAATGTTTAATACTCACCAAAAGTCCTCCATCTTGCATTCCCTTTAAATAAGCAGCCCCTTTTTCGGCGACATTAAATTTATTTTCTCCGAAAGATCTATAATTAATTACTGGATTTTTCGCATTGTTATTTACATCTACAACTGGCGCTAAATTCATATGCATGCCTACTCTTTTAAAGTCTTTAGCAACTTCCAAACCCATTTTGTAAATGAGTTCTGTCCCTTGGATTGCCCCTAAAGCCATTTGGTATGGATAAGACATCGTGCTATCCAAACGCATCCCTAAACCCCATTCTCCATCAGATGCAATCAACAAGGGAACTCTAGCTTTTCTTTGATATTGGTTAGTTAGAGCCACTTGTCTACCCGGACCTCCTTGAAAAAAGACTAGACCTCCTACTCTTTCTTTCTTGATTACTTTTGCAATAGAATCTGTAAAATCTTGATTTTTATTAGTGTAAGCTGCTACAAAAAACAATTGAGCTATTCTTTGCTTCTTAGTAAGTCTGTGAAAAACAGAGTCCACCCATTTAGGCTGTTGACTTAAAAGGTCTATGTAGGATGGCTGCTGAGCATTAATAGTTGTAAATGAATATAAAAAAATAATTAAGGTATAAAAAACTGTTTTCTTCATTTGTAGTATCTTTTATTTAAATGCTAAAATTAATCAAAAAATATTGTTCAATAGTTATTTTGACAATTAACAACTTCAAACTTAATAATGTCTCAAATTCAATACAATGTAAAGTTTAAGTTTTAACAAACTATAATCCCATATTTAAATGGAGAGTGATCTGTAAAGAGCTCTTTAACAAGCCAAAGGCTGCATTCTGTTGTATCAGTTAAATTATTCAACTTCTTTGGCACATTTATTCCTTATGCATACTTAAATAACATATAGAATTTATGAAAAAAATATTTGTACTAGCAATGGGCTTGTTTATAACAAGTTTTGCAAATGCACAATCTACAGACAAACCAATAAAACTTGGTATTAAAGCTGGCGTTAATCTTTCAAACATTATTAAAGATGATGGAAATAATAATTTTAAATCTGATTATTTAACAGGTTATCATGCGGGTTTAACATTAGATATTAAAATTTCTGATAATTTAGCTTTTACACCAGAAGCATTGTATTCTACAAAAGGTTATAAGTTAACTTCAGCAATTGGAGAATTTACACAAACTACTAACTTCATTGATGTTCCAATTTTAGCTAGTATTAAATTAGTTAAAGGATTAAATTTAGTTGCTGGTCCGCAGGTATCATTCTTATTGTCTACAGATAATAAATTTGAAACTGGTTTTGGAACTGCGCAACAGAAAATTGTTGAAGACGATTCCGATCGTTTTAAAAAGAGTTTATTTGGCGGTGTAATAGGTTTTAGATATGATTTTAGCAATAAAATCGGCTTGAACGGTCGTTATGCTTTAGATTTCCAAAAAAACAATGAAAATGGAAGTTCACAAACCCCTGAATTTAAAAATCAAGTTTTTCAACTTGGTCTAGGCTTAAAATTTTAATTTAAACTTAATACTAATAAACATTTAAAATAAATTACCATGAAAAAATTATTTATAGTAGGTTTAATGCTAACAGCTTTCATTGTTAATTCCAAAGCACAGGACATGAAAACAAAAGTAGGTATAAAAGCAGGTGCAAATTTAATGATGGGTGGTAAATTTGAAGTTCCAGGAGTTGATGTTAGCTCTAAATATGTTCCTGGTTTTCAAGCTGGAGTTTTTCTAGATTTACCGCTAAGTAGTAAATTATCATTCTCTCCAGAAGTTCTTTATTCACAAAAAGGAGCTAAATACCAAGGCGCAGTACCAGGAATAAACGGGGAGATTAAAAGTAAATTAGGGTATATTGATGTACCAGTATTGTTAACTATAAATGCTACTCCTGAATTTAATTTTGTATTGGGGCCACAAGCTTCATTTCTAGTTAATAACGAAACAAAAAGTTTTGTAAATGGTTTAGAAACAGCATCAAATACTAAAACTGACGATTTAAGAAAGTCTATTGCGGCTGGAGTAGTTGGAGTTGGATATAAATTTTCTCCAAACTTAAATATGAATGCAAGATATAGCATGGATTTTCAATCCGCGTCGAAAGATAATGTTAACCAAGATAAGGCTCGTTTAAGTGGCTTTGCATTATCTCTAGGTTATAGTTTTTAATATTTTTTAACTCTATAGTTGCCCTTACTTCTTAATTGGAGTGAGGGCTTTTTTTTAAAAAAAAATTTTAAAATTATAAAAATCCAAAACACCTAAACACAATAATACTTTACAAGGTAGTTCTACTCCAAATCTTGCTCATCACCATATCAAAATAGATAAAAAAGAAAATGGCATAAGTAATGCGGGTATTCAACGTTCTGATTAAACATTTAATAAAGATAATGAAAGAAAAATAGTCAAATAAGATAATAAATTGTCAGTGAAATTCTAATCAACGATGTTTTTTATTTTGCAATACGGCATTCCATTTTTGCTATTCCTACCACAAGAAATATAACAGAAATTTAGAGCGACATTTAACCTTATTAATTTGTAATTTCTCAAATTCAGAAAAATACTTTTTATGTATATATTCAATTTATAACCAGTCATTTTTTTTAAAATTAAAATACTTGGTCTGTAGGTATTCATAAAATCTGTTAATTGCTTGCCTGTTAACTTGGTAATATCTCCTATCTTTTCTTTATAAAAAATATTGTCCACATCATTTAATTCTTCTCGTACTGTTGAAATAGACTTTAATTTTGTGGTCGATTTATTTTTCTTGCCAAAAATGCTAAAAGCTGATAAGGCATTGAACCTAAGGATAGATGCTGTAGAGTTCGGTCTAATAAGCGTTAAAGGAGCTCTATAATTTGGGTCTACATTTAAAAACATATCTTTAAAGCTTGGATTTCTATAATCGAACACATTCGCATATTCCTTTCTTAATTTTAGCGAATCCTATTATAATTTCGAACAGTTTTAATCATTACCTCGTTTAAAACAATTGCTGTTTGTTTAAGATAAATAAGAATAGTATCTATTTTACCATTAAACACAATTTCTGTAGTTTCGTATCCCATAATTCGAACAGCAAATTTATCACCAGCATTAAAATGATTGAGTTCAAAATTCCCAAAATTATCTGTTAAACTTGTATTGTTGATTGTGATTATTTGCACATTTGAAATTGGAATTCTAGTAAAAGCATCCAATACTGTTCCATTAACTTTTTGTGCAACAACCCGAGTTGGAAATAATGTGAATAGGAGAACGAAAAATAGCTTCATACATGAATGAATATGAAACTAAGCTAGCACATAAATAATTGACTGATAAAAC
The DNA here is from genome assembly GCA_038243335.1 of Sphingobacteriales bacterium. Lineage (GTDB taxonomy): Bacteria > Bacteroidota > Bacteroidia > Sphingobacteriales > Sphingobacteriaceae > Pedobacter. Next base: position 4,621 of record JBBSRF010000086.1, on the reverse strand, counting down.
TTTAACAGAGATTAACACTTTTACCCGTTCCGAAAATGATTTATTGATTTACACTGTTAAAAAATGTAAAAGATTTTTTAAATCAATTGTAAAGAAAAAATAAAATCATTAAAAAGCCTTGATTAAATAAATAATCAAGGCTTTTCTATTTAATGAAAAAATTAATTTCTTGGTGCTGAACCTTTTAGTTCAAAATCTTTTGGAGCTTGTGCACCTAATAAATTGGTTACAAAATAGTCCCATCTTCTTCGCATCATGTATGGAGAATATTGTCCATATCCATGAGCGCTGTTTGGAAACAACAGTAAGTCGAAACTTTTATTTGCTTTGATTAATGCTTCTACAACTAACATCGTATTAGATGGTGGAACATTATTATCCATCATACCATGCGCCAACAAAAGCTTACCTTTTAAATTTTTTGCATAATTCTGATTGGCTTGGGCTTCATAATTTGAATTTTCTACCAATCCATTATAACGTTCGCCCCAATCATCCTCATAATTACGATTTTCATGATTCCCAGATTCTGCAATACCAACTTTAAAAAAGTCTGGGTAACGAAACATTGCTGCTGCAGTTGCAAAACCACCACCAGAATGACCCCAGATACCAACCCTGCTCGTATCAATAGGAAACGTTTGGGATAGCTGCTTGATAGCCGTAATTTGATCTGGCAAAGTATTTTCTGCCATATTGCCGTAACTCATGTCATGGAAGCTTTTCGAACGATATGGGTTACTAGTTCCTTCAATCATTACTACAATAAACCCTAATTCTGCTAAAGCTTGATGATCTCCTCTTGATGCAGTGAATGACCAGCTGCCTACACTTCCACCTTGTGGACCAGGATAGATATAATCAATAACTGGATATTTTTTATCAGGATCCATTGTGGTAGGTGTAAATACCAAGCCATAAATATCTGTTTTACCATCATGTGCTTTTACATTTACAGGAATTGGAGCTTTCCATCCTTTTGCAACGAGTCTTGATACGTCTCCGCTTGCTAAATTAGCAATTAATTTACCAGCTACACTTCTATAATTTGTTACAGATGGAACGTTTGGCTGAGAATAACTATCAATAATATAATCGTTAGATGGCGAGAAACTTACTTGGTGATTACCTTCCTCAGGTGTTAATAAAGTTAAACCTTTACCATTAAAACCTATTTTATACAGATAGCCAAAATAAGGATTCCCTTGTTCCCGACCATTTCCCATAAAATATATTAATCTGTTTTTTTCATCAACTTTTAATACTCTAGACACTAACCAATTGCCCTTAGTGATTTGATTTTTAAGCTTTCCTGTTGTCGAATCATATAAATACATATGACCCCAGTTATCACGCTCAGAGTACCACAAAATTTCTTTTGAATCTGGTAAGTATCTCCAATTGATTGCTCCACGACCCGATTCGAATTGTGTTGCTACTACCTCTTCAAAAACTTCCCTAACTGCACCAGTATTTGCATCCGCAATGCGGAATTTTTCTTGTTTATGGTCTCTTGAAGTAGATAAAAATGCCATTTCAGAGCCATCAGCTTTCCAATCGATGTCATCAAAAGTACCACTACTTGCAATATCATCACTTAGAGTTGCTCTGTGTGGATCTGGTGGGATATTTAAACTAACTACCTTTGCATTTTCTACATCAATAATTACTCTTCTAATAGTAGCGATAACTTTATCTCCTGGCAAAGGGTATTTCCAAGCTTTTAAAACTGGGGCTCCAATATTTGTAGTTACCAAATACATGTCACTAACGCCTCTTTGATCTTGTTGAAAGGTAGCTAATTTTTTAGAATCTGGTGACCAACGTACTATTGCGCCATCGCTCATTGTCCAACCTGCATTATCTGTTGCATAGCCATAGTCTTTAACACCATCAAAAGTGAGCTGCTTTTCAGTTTTACTATCCACATCTCTAACCCACAAATTCCAATTTTTAATAAGAACTGCTTTTTTTCCATCTGGCGATGTAACTCCTCCAGCACCACCTCTACCTCTGCCTCCAAAACCTGGGGTGGCAGCATCTTTATATTCTGTAGTAAGTGTTTTAGTTTTTTTTGCTGGATCTACTACATAGGTCTGGGTTCCATTTTGATTTTTCACCGTGTACCAAAACTTGTCATTTTCTAACCAGTTTGGACGTACGTTTCCTGCATCTACATAATTCTCCGTATTGTAATTCATGAATTGCTCTGCACGTTCGTAATCTTTTGCAGTTAGAGATTTACCTTGCTGAGCATTTGCTACGAATGCGAATGCAAATGCAGCAACTGTAAGGAAATGTTTTTTCATATGCATAAAAATAAAATTGTTTTTCGAGAATTTAAAATTATTATTAATAATAATACACAGAATTAAATTTTCTCAAGTCAGTTAAAATAAATTATAATTATAAAAAACATAGCCTGCTCACTCGCAACAATTTTTAAATTAGAAAGTATTTATAAGCGGAGAGAGAGGGATTCGAACCCTCGATACCTTGCGGTATACACGCTTTCCAAGCGAGCTCGATCGGCCACTCTGACACCTCTCCAAAATTAGCATTCAAACGGATGTCTAACTATTAAATATTTAAGAGAACTTTAAAAACCCAGTTAAGTCCAAATGAAAATATTAATAATCGACTTGAAATACAATTAGTCGATTATTAATATTTTTAAGTTTATTTCTTTGCAGGTATAATTGTAGTTGGTAACGCTTGGTTTGTTTTGCCCAATACCGAAGTTATACTTGCAATTACACCAGCTATATCCGATAAATCTGCTGGTACAATCATGGTATTATTAGTTTTAGCCAATTTACCAAACTCATTTAAATACTGTTCTGCAACGCGAAGATTTACCGCATTCATTCCTCCTTCTGCATTTATAGATTTAGCAATTTCTGTAATTCCTTTTGCAGTTGCAATGGCTACCATTTCAATTTCTGATGCTGTACCACTTGCTTCGTTAATTTTACGTTGTTTTTCACCCTCAGACCTTGCAATTGCTTCTTGCTTATCACCTTCTGCACGGTTAATCTTAGCTTGTTTATCACCCTCAGATTCCGCAATTACTGCTCTTTTCTCTCTTTCAGCACGCATTTGCTTTTCCATCGCATCTCTAATCGTTTGCGGTGGCGAAATATTCTTAACCTCATAACGCGAAACTTTAATTCCCCAAGGTTCACTAGCTTTATCTACTGCATTTACAATAGTTGCATTTACAGTTTCACGCTCTTCAAAAGTTTTGTCTAATTCCATTCTACCAATAACACTTCTCATGGTAGTTTGAGAAATTTGTATCACAGCAAATCGATAATTATCAATCCCGTATGAAGCTTTTTGAGGATCCATTACTTGTAGATATAAAACTCCATCCACCTCTACAGCAATGTTATCTTTTGTAATACAAATTTGAGGTGCCACATCTAAGGCTTGCTCTTTTAGGTTTTGTTTGTAGGCTATTTTATCAATAAATGGAATAAGGATATGAAACCCTGCTTCTAATGAACGGCTATATTTACCTAATCGCTCTACAATAAACACAGATCGCTGCGGAACAACTTTAAATGTAGAAAGAAAGGCAATAAATACAAATATAATTACAATAATTAAGATGATAGTAGATGGTGTCATAAGTTAATTGGTTTTACGATTAATAAAATACTTCTTGTTTCTATAATTTGAACTTTTTGGCCAGCAAGAATATAGTCATCAGACTTAGCGTCCCAACTCGTGCCTTTAAATTCTACTTTTCCATTTTCGTTAGGGGTAATTGGGGTTTCTGCGAGCGCAATTTTGCCTATATATTCATCTTCAAGTAATGTTGGACCTTCTCTATACATCCCAAGTTTATCTTTCAACAATTTTCTGAATAAAACAACACTTGCTATAGCACTGATTAAGAAAATAATCAATTGTGTATTTAAATCTATTGCTGTAAAAAGGGTAAGAATAGCTACCAACCATGCTGCAATACCAAAAAAGAATAAGATAAAGCCTGGTATTACAAATTCTAAAAGAAAAAATGCAAATCCCACAATGAACCAAAGCACCGAAATATTCATAAATTCAACCATGTTTACAAATTTTATTTGTTGTAAAATACTTAAAAGAATTTGTAATTCAAAACCCTAAAATTGACACTAAAAAAATGCCCAAGTTTTCACAAGGACATTTCAATAGTATAATTTTTAAAATTAGTCTATAACTGTAATTTTAAGCATGTTAGTCTTTCCTTTGATTTCCATAGGGATAGCCGCTGTATTGATAATTACATCTCCTTTTTTAATCAACTTCAATTTCTTAAGCACATTGTTTACTTCTTCAATTGTGATGTCTGTTGTTTCAAATTTATCGTAATAAAAACCTCTCACGCCCCATACTAAACTCAAGGTATTTAATAACGTTTCATTACTGGTGAAAATAAATATTGGAGATTCTGGCCTGTGGCTCGCAATCTCGAAAGCGGTATAACCACTTAAAGTCATAGAAACAATCCCTACTGCATTGGTTTGTTTAGCCATAAAGCAGGCCGAATCACAAACTGCATCGCTTAAAAAACTAGGCGACATTGGGATAATATTTTTCTCTGGATTGAACGGATATTTATTCTCTTCGATAT
>JBBSRF010000085.1:0-9853 GCA_038243335.1 Sphingobacteriales bacterium | reverse complement strand
TAACATTGGTGGCAGTCATAACCGTAGTGGTACTTCTCGCGCTAATCAAAATGGTCCAGTTGCCTATGGTTTTAGAGGTAACAGTAAAAACTACGATTTAAACAGAGATTTTATTAAAACAGATTCTAAAAATTCGCAGGCTTTTCAACAAATTTTTAATACTTGGCAACCAGAAATTTTTGTAGATACCCACACGAGCAACGGTGCAGATTATCAGTACACGATGACGCTAATCCCTACTCAAAAGGATAAATTAAACCCTATTTTGTCTAGCTATTTAACCAAAACAATGGTTCCAGATTTATATAGCCAAATGAAAGGTAAAGGTTATGATTTAGTTCCTTATGTAAATTCAGTAAGTGAAATCCCAGATAATGGAATTACTGGTTATATCGAATCTCCACGTTACTCTACAGGTTATGCTGCTTTACACAATTCAATTGGTTTTATGCCAGAAACACACATGCTTAAGGAATATGATGAGCGTGTAAACTCTACTTACAAACTATTAAGCACTTATATAGATATCATTGTTAGAGATGCAAAAGAAATAGGAGAAAATAAACGCAAGGCGGATGCTTATACTGCGCAACAAAAAGATTTTCCGCTAGACTGGAAATTAAATAAGGCTGTAATTGATAGTATTGAATTTAAAGGTTTTGAAGCAAAATATAAACCCAGCGAAGTAAGTGGAGTTGATCGCTTATACTATGACAGAAACTCTCCGTTTACTAAAAAAATAAAATATTGGGACAAATTTGAACCAAGTTTAACCGTAACTAAGCCATTTGCTTACCTCATTCCAAAAGCTTGGGATAAAGTAATTGCTTTGCTGAAGTTAAATAATGTTAAGATGCAGCAGTTAACAACAGACACTAAGTTAAATTTAGAGATGTATTACATTGGCGATATGAAAACTAGCACGCAACCTTATGAAGGTCATTATCTACATACTGGTGTTACTTTAAATCCTGTTAAGCAAGACATACAGTTTTACGCTGGCGATTATGTAGTATACGTGAACCAAGCAAATAATCGCTACATTATCGAAACTTTAGAGCCACAAGCGATTGACTCGTTTTTTAATTGGAATTTTTTCGATTCTATTCTAGGTAAAAAAGAAGGTTATTCCGCTTATGTTTTTGAAGATACTGCGGCAGAATTGTTAAAAAATGACCCTACACTAAAGCAAAAGTTAGCAGCAGAAAAATTAAAAAATCCTGAATTTGCAAAGAGTGGAAGAATGCAATTGGAGTTTGTTTATAAGAATTCAGCTTATTACGAAAAAACTTACATGCGTTATCCAATTGGTAGATTACAACAAGAACTAAAACTGAATTTGAAATAATATGATGGAAATTTTTAATGCTACTCCAGTAGCATCAATAATATTTATTTTTACAATCGTTACTAGTATTTACGCTTTCAACGATCGTCAATTGTTGGCAAACTTCATGTTTCATCCTTATACAGTAAGTAGAGGGGGTAAAATATGGACTTTTATTACCAGTGGTTTAATTCATGCAGATTGGATGCACATGTTCTTTAACATGTTTACCTTTTATTTCTTTGCCTTTAGGTTAGAAGCTATGATGGGTCATTGGCAATTTGGATTAATGTATTTTTTGAGTTTAGTTTTAAGCGATTTACCAGCTTTATTTAAAAATAAAGATAACTATAGATACAATAGCCTTGGCGCTTCTGGCGCTATTAGCGCAATTTTGTTTAGCTATATCCTTTATGATCCGCTAAGCATGATTGGCGTAATGTTCATCCCTATGCCAGCTATTGTATTTGGCGTGCTTTATTTAGCTTACTCTTGGTATATGGCTAAAAAAGGGCAAGACAATATTGGTCATGATGCGCATTTTTTTGGCGCATTAACTGGCTTAATTTTTACAGTAATTGTTGTGCCAGGTATTGTGCAGCATTTTATCGAAAGCTTAACTGGTAGCAGGTAATAAAGGATTTTCGAAATAGCTCATTGGCGCAACTGGATCTTTAATAATTTCGAATAAGGTATGTCCCCAAGGTTTCCAAAAGTTCTCTAAAACTTGGGCATAAATCTTATGTGCCCAAGCATCAAAAAGCGGTTTGTTTTGCATCCCTTTTAATGGCATGGCATCGATATAAATCACCTCATCAACAGGTATTATGGTATATTCTGGCAAACGATTAAACAAATAAGCAGAATAAAAAAACCGTGCTGCCAATTCTTCAAATTGTTGCTCAGAAAGTGATTGACCCTTAACAGAATCTAAAATTTCTTGATGGTACCTTTTGTTTGTTCCATTGTCTTGCAAACAAGCTATAATACCGAAGTCTTTAAATTTTAAAGAAAAGGTTAGGGTGTTGATCTCATCGCGGAAGCTAAAGGCATTATTCGTTTCTTTTAGTGGCACAATCACAATAGACCATGGAGTAAAATCTTCAAACTCTACTTCTCTATGCATACTTTGTAGCATGGTATGCAGGTTGCCAAACTTGTGCATTAAACCTTGCGACATATTTACTCCATCGCCACTTAACTGGTTTAAGCGAATAGCACCTTGCATTTCTATATATAAAAAGCTATACATCAATTTACCAATCCAATTAAACAAATCTAGCTCTGGCAAAGTCGAAATGCCTTCATATCCCTTATCGAAAGCAGCTTCCACTCTGTTTTCTAACGGAGTAATGCTATTTTCATAAACAATTTTATTAGCTGGAACGGTTAAACTTTGGTAAGTGCGAATACTTTCATCCAGCAGTTTAATTTGCTCTTCGCCAGTTAAGTTTCCCATTTGAATTAACCAATCTGGCAAAACTCTAATTTGCTCAATAGGTTCCTCACCACTTAAAAAGCAGCATTTGTTTTTAAAATCGAAATTTTGAAAAGGATTGTAAATGGGCGTATTCATTGTGCCAAAGATAAATGATAAATATGTAGCGATGGCAAATCGCTACATATTTTAACTTTTGTATTACTTTTATTAAAAGTTCTTGTCATTCCCGTGAAAACGGGAATCATAATGTAAAAAATCAATATTTAAAATACCATACTTTTTAAGATGCCCAGTTAAGCTGAGCATGAAGTTGAAATCTCCTCAATAGCGACTATAAAAACTACTCACTTCATCTACCAATTGCTCATAAATGGGTTTAGTAAACTCTATAAAAAGCGCACCTGGTGCAGGAGGCATCGCCTCTCTCTTTCTAGTTATGGCGAAATCTTGTCTAGTTAATGCTCTTTCATCACCCCTATAACTCGCCCATTGGTCTTGCCATACATAAGTGCCTTGTAATTTTTTTCTATTGATAATTTTACCCGTTTGATAATCGCTTATAGTTAAATCCAGTAGTCCAGATGATGCAATAGTTTTATCGAAAACACTTAAATTTGCATATACAGTGCCATAGACTTTTCCACTAGCTCTAGTATCACTAATTAAAACACTATCTTTTCTCAATTTTTCTAATTTTTCTTTTACATAGGTTTGTCCGACAACAAAATCATCAAAACTTAAACGCAAGACTTGATTTGGTATAATTTTTTGGTTTCTCGCTTGTTGTTCTGAATAGAAAATAACAAATTTATTCTGCCTGTAATTAGCCATAAATTGGTTAACCTGATCTTGAAAATATTGATTACTCAATTTATAATAGTTGCTATTTACCATAACTGGTTGTACCATTACTTTAACTACTGCTGCCCAATAAGCCTCTTCTAATTTAACTTTAACGTTTTTATAATTAGGATAAAAATATTGTGCTTTTTCGAAATTGTAATAGGCATTTTTAGCACTTAAACTATTGTTTTCATACAATTATACCCAAATTGTATCTTCCAGCAGCTGCATTGTATTTGCTGTCTTCAACTTCAGTTAGATACTTTTTAGGATTATTGATCAATTTTAAAGCTGTAGGAGAACTATTTACCTCATCACTTAATTGGTTAATTTTTTGATAATGTGCTAAAATAGATTCCCATTTTAAATCGTTATTAGACAATTTAGATTCTTCAATTCCACGCAAATGTTCTTTTATAGCTAAATCGTAAGCAACTTGCAACACATACTTTGCTTCTTCATTATTCGGCGCACTTTTTAAACGATCAATTGCTTTAAATACGGAAACATCATAATTTCCTCGCTCTAAAGCTTTTTTTCCAGTAGTACAGGCAGCAAATAATAAGGCTGCAAAAACGAAATACTTTAATTTTAAGATAGTTTTCATGGCGATTTGTTTTACGTTAACAAATATACTCTTGCTATATTAGCTTTTTATATAAGACGATTAATAATGAAGATCAGTTGCAAGGAATTTGAATTAGAGTTAAAGCATCCATTCTCTATCGCTAAATTTACCAGAACAAGCACACCTTTAATGCTGCTGAGGATTAATTATGAAAGTTTTACAGGTTATGGTGAAGCGAGCATGGTGCCTTACATGGGCGAAAGTTATGAATCGGCACATTCTTTTTTAAGCAAGGTTGATTTAAATCAATTTAAACATCCATTTAATTTTGCTGAAATTCATGAGTATTTAGACATTTTGGAAGCTGGAAATCCGGCAATAAAAGCAGCAATTGATATTGCATTAAACGACTTAAATGGAAAAATTTTAAATCAGCCATGCTACAAATTATTTGATAGCAATCCACAAAAAATGCCGGCAACTTCTTATACTGTTGGTATTGATACACCAGAAGTTATTCGAGAAAAATTAAAAGGTGCCGAAGGTTTTAAAGTGATTAAAGTAAAACTAGGTAGAGATAACGATAAAGAACTGATTAAAACGATTAGAAGTGTAACTGATTTACCTTTGTATGTTGATGCCAACCAAGGTTGGTGTGATAAAAATAAAGCTGTAGAATTATGCAATTGGCTAAATGAGCAAGGTGTTTTATTGATTGAGCAACCAATGGATAAAAATAACTTAGAAGGAAATGCTTGGATCACAGAGCGTAGTCCAATACCTATTATTGCAGATGAAGCAGTGCAACGTATTGCAGATTTAGAAAGTATAAAAGGTGCATATCACGGCATCAACATCAAATTGATGAAAAGTGCAGGAATGTACGAAGGACACCAAATGATTTTAAAAGCTCGTAGTTTTGGAATGAAAGTTTTAATTGGTTGCATGAGCGAAACCTCTATTGCAACTTTAGCTGGCATTGCCTTAGCGCCTTTGTGCGATTGGGCAGATTTAGATGGACCTTGGCTAACTAAAAATAATCCATTTAACGACCCAGAAATGAAAGATGGTCGTTATGTGTTGAATGATTTACCGGGTTTGGGGTTGATTGGAAGTACTGAAGGATTATTTTTGTAAAAAACAAGGAACAAAAATTAGCCCTTACTTCTTATTATCAATCGTGGAATTTTTCACAGATTTTAACAGTTGGAGTTTAACATAAATACAAGCTACAAAGGTAGCTCCAAAAAAAGCTACAATAAGAGGGCTGTTGTTATTATAAGCCCATACCATTCCAAATATAGAAAGGATTAAACCTAAGTTTAACAATACATTTAAAAGAATTTTCTTACCCATAGCTTTTTTAATGAATGAATGATAAAATGAAAGATTGGATGATAAAATTGCACATTAATTTTCCCATCCAATCTTACAATATTTAAAATTAGTATACTTGCATATTTGGGTCAAAAGCTTCTTGCCAAGCTAAAATTCCACCTTTTAAATTGTACAAGTTATCAAAACCATGTAATTGCTCTAATTGCATTACTGCAGCCGCACTTCTTTTACCACTACGGCAATGGATAATTACCGGTTTATCTGTAGCAATTTGATCTGTTTCTATTAAAATGCCACCTAAAGGGATATTTAAACCATCAATATTAGAAGTTTCATATTCAAAAGCTTCTCTAACATCAATTAATTGAAAATCTTCTTTGTGATCTATTTTATGTTTTAAATCTTGTACCGAAATCTCTTTCATGAGCTGTATATTTTTTACAAAGATACAATATTAAAAAAAATAAGATGCTATATTAGTTCATGAAGTTAAAGGCAACAATTTTTTTGTTAGAATCTTTATAAAATAAGATATTATCAATCTCATCATATAAATAATCTGGTTCTTTGTCATCTATTACAACCTTACCTTCTACTTTACCGTTAAGTTTATTTACTCTAACTAAACCAATACCATTTTCCCCTGCTCCTTTTACTCTTGTTAACATTAAAATATAATTTTTAGCATTATCACTTGCCTTAAAACGCTGGCTAAAAGTACCCATTACACTGCTTCCAAGATTTCCCCATCTATCAGCTTTATCCATATGATCGTTATAACTTGTAGTACCATAACCAGAAGCTCCGGCCTGGTATCCTTCTGCAGCACTATTTGCCATACTTACAGCCATAGTTACTCCAGAAAGTATTTTATTAAAAACACTTGCACCAGGTGCAGCATAGTAGGAATGATAAATGTTTTTCCCATTAAAATCAAACAGAGCAGCATTTTGATCAGAACTAATTAAAATCCCTTGATCTCTTAATTCAATGGCCTTTACAACTTCTTTATTTCCAAATTTCTGAGATGCTAATAGTCTATGCTCTCCAGTTTTATAATTTATTTCGTAAATATTATTATCTGCGGTAAAATAAGTTAAATCACCTTTATCTAAACCCAAACCACCAGTTTTATATTTAATTGATTTAGTCCATACATCTTTACCCGTATTGATGTCTTGAATATTAGTTTCTTCCGTTGTTCTGTATAATAAACCTACATTATCTATCATTCTAAGATCGGTAATAAAGCCATCTACTTTTAATGCCGATTTTGAAGCCGATTTACCAGTAACAATGTCAACAATGTTGACCAAATTACGTCCATTCTGTTTAGCAGAACCAACCGATAATTTTGTTCCAGATAATTTTATACTACTTATTCTGCCAGAAAGCTTTAATGGTTCAGGCCATTTCATACTACCATTTTGGTAATCTAAAAGCATCAATTCAGATTTCTTATCATCGGTTGCAATCAAAATTCCTCTCTCATCAAACAATACATTCGCAATTGGATCATCTAACTTTGTTTTTGGCCATAGAATATTTCCAGAGTTAATATCAATTCCTGTAATGGTTTGGTTATTATAAAAATAAGCTATTTTATCATCAACAGTAATGAATTTTGCATAAACCGTGCTCATAGAAGTTGCAAGCATGTCTTTCATTTGTCCACCACCAATTGCGCTTAAACCTCCCAAACCACCTAAACTTGCCATTTTGCCTAATACACTAGGTTTTTTTGGTTCATTAGCTAATGTGCTTTCTTTGTCATCAGACTGAGTACTTTCACCATTTAATGGCATATCTAATTTAGTCGTGTAATCAATTTTATAGATCACATTTCCCGTTGCTTTATCTAACATATAAATGCGTTGAGAAGTTGCAACCAAAATACCCTTATCTGTAAGTAAAGGTTCTGCCACTAATTGTTCCGCAGCTTTTTCAAACACTTTATTTACTGACCACTGTTTTTTACCGTCAATTAAACTTACCAGCATTAATGCTTGCCCATTACTGTCCATTCCACCAAAAAGTACTGAACCTAAATTTGGGATAGAAAGTCTCTTATTTGCATATTTCATACCCAAATCTTTAGTGTTACAAACAATACGCCCATCTGTAACATCAATTATAGTTTGGCGCATACTCATTATTCCTCCTTCAAATATCGCTATAAATGGAGATCCTATTAAGCTAGCATAATTAGTTTTACTTAATTTTTTGAATTGTTCACTTTTCCAGCTAATATTACCACTTTTAGGATCTATTCCGTATAGCGCATCATCTGTAGATACAACTACAGTACCTAATGATGTGAGGTTAAACCAATTAATTTCTCTATCAAATTTAGCTTGCCATGCTTCTTTTTTTGCTACAATATTTTCAACTGATACCGATTCTACTTCTTCATTATCAGTGCTCTCAGGAGTGTTTTTCGAAGTTTTTTTATCTTCTAGCGCTGTCTCCTGCTTAGCATCCTTTTTCTTATTCAAAAGTCCTTTAAGTTGAGCTTGCGCAGTTATACTACCAAGTATAATTAAGGAAAGGAAAATTATTTTTTTAATCATGATTTTTAAGTTTGTTATTTAATGCAAGTTCTCTATTCTATATACTTTATAAAATACCCTCTTGTTGGTATTTTGACATACCCAATAACACGTACTAAATTTTTGATTTATAATAACTTATCTGTAACAACTTGGCCCTATTTGCGTTTAACTATATATTTATATAATTTGCTAATCGCATGAAAGATATTTCTCGATTTTTTTGGTTTTGTGCTGGTGCACATATTGCTACTTTAGAAAAACACCCGACAGAACAAAATAAATATATAGGTATTGGTGCGACCATTTTTTTCACCGGCTTATTTGCTGCCCTTTCTGGTGGCTATTCGATGTATTTTGTATTTAAAGGAGCGGATTTCGCTTGGTTATTTGCCTTGTTTTTTGGTGTAATATGGGGACTCGCCATTTTTAATATGGATCGTTATATCGTATCAAGTATCAATAAAAATGTAAGTACAAGCAAACAAATTTTGCAGGCAACTCCAAGAATCCTGCTCGCAATAATGATTGGTCTGGTTATTTCTAGGCCTCTAGAATTAAAAATATTTGACAAAGAAATTAAGCAAAGGCTTAATGTGAGTTATTTAAATGGACAACGTGCTCAAATAGATACGCTAAGCAAAACTTTCGACAAAAAATATGTCATTGAGCTTAATCAGCTTAAAGAGGCAAAAGTACAGCGAGACTCTTTAGCTGCTGCAATTAAAACTGAAAGACAACAACTTAACTATGAAATTTTTGGTAACAAAACAACTGAAACTTCTGGCGTAATGGGTTATGGAACTTATGCTAAAATGAAAGAGCAAAACCTAAATCAAAGGCAACAAAACTTAGACACTTTATCAAAAGATGTTATAACACTTCAAAAATTTGTAGACAACAGAAAAGAGTTTGATGGTTTATTGAGTGAAAGACTATTCAGTAAGAAACAACTAGATAGCTTAAGTAATATTGCTGGTTTTGCAGACAGGAATTGGGCATTAGGTCAGCTTCACTTCAATGTGGATGGAACAAAAGACAATAATACAGCAATTGCAGTTACATTTATAGGTCTACTTTTTATATTTTTTGAATGTTTACCTGTTTTTGTAAAGTTAATGAGTGAAAGAGGACCTTATGATCAATCTATCGAAAACATAGCGCTAGCTCAAATCCATTTATCAAACAAAGACAGAGCATATGAAATCGAAGTAGCGGATGGAATTCAGGAAACGAGAATAAATGCGAGAATAGAACGACGAAAAGAAGAAATACGAAACAGTTAGTTTCATAGATTCGATAATGTTTTAAGTAAAAATTATCACACAATTTCTATATTTTAATGAATAGCATTACCTTAATAGAATTATTTAGGTTTATGAAAAAGTTTATCCTCACCTTAGGTGTTATTGCTGCATCATTTGTAGTTTATGCCCAACAAGAAATTAGCTATACTGTTAGCTTCCCAAACATCGTCCATCACGAAGCGGAAATTAGCATGACTATTCCCAATGTACCTACTGGGCCACTTAAAGTACGCATGGGTCGTTCATCTCCTGGTCGTTATGCAACGCATGAGTTCGGTAAAAATATTTACAATCTTAAAGCTTTTGATGGCAATGGGAAAGCTTTGAAATTTAAGCTTACACAAGGTGATGAGTATTTAATTACAAATCCCGGCACTAAAGTAAAAGTGACCTATACTTTGTTTGGCAATTGGATAGATGGTACTTATGCGGGTTTTGATGAAACTCATGCTCATATGAATATTCCTGCAACTTTTGCAT
>JBBSRF010000084.1:0-9854 GCA_038243335.1 Sphingobacteriales bacterium | reverse complement strand
TTAAAGGCTTGTAAATATTATTAACTTTGAAGCTCCCCAAATGGGTGATTATTAATGTTATGAAGAAAACACTTTTATTAATTGCTTTACTTTTTGTGAGTACAGCCTCATTCTCTCAAAATGTTTTACGCTTATTTAGTAAAGCAAATGATTTTTTTATTTTGCTGGCTGAAGAAAAATTTGACGATGTACACAAATCTTTTGATGAGAGTGAGCGAGGAAAATTAACACCAGATAATTTAAAAACGTTATGGGCAAATATTAAAAATAACCTTGGTGAGCCAGTTAGTTTAGATGCAATACAAAGTAAAGCTGAAGGAGAGTTTTATGTGGTTACTGTAGAGGGAGAGTTTGAGAAAGGAAAACAAAATTTTACTGTTGTGTTTAATAAGGCAGAAAATGTAGTTGGATTTTTTATGACAGCTAATAAAGGAGAATATTCAAAACCATTTTATGTTGATACTGAATTGTACGTTGAAGAATCAGTATATCTTAAATCGGGCACACATCAACTTGCGGCAATAATTACTAAGCCAAAAGGAATAATTAATTTCCCAATGGTAGTTTTAGTGCATGGTTCTGGACCTAGTGATTTAGATGGAACTGTTGGCCCCAACAAACCTTTAAAAGATATTGCAGATGGCTTAGCTTGTAAAGGAATTGGATCAATTAGATATGTTAAAAGGACAGTAATTTATCCAGCGGAGTTTGGCGGAGCTTTTACAGTAAAAGAAGAGGTGCTTGATGATGCTGTTGCAGCTATAGCTTTGGCCAAAACCGTTAAAGGAGCAGATGTAAAGAATATTTATGTGTTTGGACATAGCTTAGGCGGAATGTTAGCTCCGCGAATTGCGACTCTTGCACCAGATATTAAAGGAATTATCTTAGCTGCTGCGCCAGCAAGACAGTTAACGGATATCATTAAGGATCAAAATAAATATGTAGTGCAATTGGCTAAAGATACAACAGGCACTTTGCAAAAAGTGTTGGAAAATGCTCTTACGGAAGCAGAAAAAAGTAGAATTACAAAGCTAGGAACTATGAAAGCTGACTCTTTAGTACTAGGCTTACCTGTTTCTTATTGGATAGATTTGAATAACTATAATCAAGTTGCTACAGCGAAAAAATTAACTCAACGTATTTATATTATACAGGGTGGAAATGATTTTCAAGTTCCTGAGACTGATTATCAATTATGGAAATCTTCATTAGCAAGTAAAGAAGGCGTAACCTTTAAGCATTATGGTGAAATTAATCACTTGCTAAGCCCACAAATGGAAAAGGGAGATATTTCTCAATATCAAAAAATGGCTAATGTTTCTGAACAACTTGTTAAAGAATTGGCACTTTGGATTAAGACAAAGTAAAGCTACTATTATATTAGTAAGCTCACTATTAGAATTTTCATTTTTAAATTGTACCTTTGCAAAAAAATATTTGTTTCCCTGGTGTCTGCAGTTTTATTTTGCAATCGTTTCATAAACAATAACATATAGAGAGGTTTATGAAATCGGAATGAGTTGTTTCTAATTACAATCAACTCATGAAAGCTTTGTCTCCCTTAAAACAGAAATGAAAACAGCATGAAAAAAGTAGGAGATTACAGAAAAACACTAGGCGTTACTAAGGTTACTGAATTAAAAGAAATTAAGACCATTTATAGAGGCTTAATGAAGGATTGGCACCCCGATAAGTTTAGTGCTGACGCTGAAAAGCATGCAGAGGCTGAAGAAAAAAGTAAAGAAATTATTGAGGCTTATAACTTTTTATTAAGTATTGCACCAGAAACTCTGGAGCATGCTAAAGATGATTATATTCAAACTACAACTTTATCTAACATTCAAGATTTTCAGTTTAAAGATGCAATTTTACGTATAGATTTCTTTGATGGAAGCGGTTACGAATACTTTGATGTGCCAAGAGCGATGTATATTAAATTGGTAAATGCAGATTCACCAGGAAGATTTGCTAGAAGACATATTTTTAATGCTTTTCCTTATCGTAACGTAAGTAAATTGGCAACTGCTTAAAAAGATAGCTCTTCACTTCGTTCATTCGATATGATGAATTCCCTTTAAGTCTTTAAAATATTTATCCCAAATATTAAAAACGTATTCGTAAGCTAAAACTTCGGGTACGTTTTTGCTTTCTATCTGTTTCCAATTTAGGAGTTCTTTTAAAAATATAGGTTTTTCTATGCCAGTTGCTAAGCAAGCTTTACTATAAAATTCTTGTTTTGTTAAATGACTTGGTGATACGCCATGATAAGTTTTACCAAAAGCTTTTTGTTGGATAATAGCCAAAGTTAATCCCAAACAATCTGTTAGGTGAATTAAGTTAACTGGAGCTAAGCCATTTGGCAAGTCATTCTTACCTGCAAAATATTTACTTAAGTCTCTTCCAGGTCCAATTAATCCAGAGAAACGAATAATAGTTGAGGTAAAAGATGAGCTTGCTCGTAAAATATTTTCTGCTTTTAACAATGCTTTTCCAGAATCGATATTTGGTTTAGGAATCACTGTCTCATCGACTATAAAATTACCATCCTGGTAAACCCCGCTAGAACTGATTAAAATGACATGCTTTACACCAAACTTTGCAGCAGCAGTTGTAATCTCCTTTATTTTTGATGGGTACTCAACCACAAGTGGAGATTTGCTTTTAGGAGAGATAGCTATAAATAAGATATCACAATCAAAAAATTCTTCATCATATTGATTGATATCTTTTACAATATTCAACAAGTAAGGCTTTAAGCCTGCAGCTTTTAAAGTAGCTAATTTTGCATCAGTAGTAGTAGATCCTTTAACGTCATAACCTAAGGAAATTAGCTTTTCTGCTAAAGCTAAACCATACCAACCGCAACCTAGAATACTTATTTTTTTATTTTCCATCTATTAAAAAAGCCTCATGAATTTAATCCATGAGGCATATTCAACTATTTTTATAATTATTTTACAGCAACCGGTACTGAAATTTTATCCCATTCTAATACAAAGCCGCCTTTTTCAATTTTGTAAACTAATCTCTCTTGAGTTTCTTTTAATGCTTTAACTTTTACATCAACTCTTAATTGATCTTTAGCTTCTTCGTATTTCATAGCACCCCATTGTTTAGGTTCTTTGTTAAAAATAGCTGTCCATGTACCACTAGCTCTTGGTAATAAGAAGAAACCATATTTGCCTGCAGGTAATTTTTTGCCTTGAACCATAATATCTTTATCAGTTTCAAAAGTGGTAGCTTCGTTGGCTCCAGCACGCCAAACTACATCATATTTCTCTAATCCGCCCCAAATTGTACGCCCCTTTACAGCAGGACTACTATAAGTAATTGTAATGTTTGCATCTTTGATTTTGCCATTTACAGTAGCAGCCGGGCTAGGAGCAACTTTAACTTCTTGTGCGACAGCACTGAAAGAAACTGTAGCTACAAATAATAATGCAGCAATTGATTTCATTGTAATTTTCATAGTTATATAATTTTCTGAGTTTTTATAACAACTAAATTAAGTATTTGTTATTATAAACACTTGTTATTAACAGATTTAAAGTCAAATTTGACGTAATTTTAACTTGAAGTTATAGCATAGAATAATTTTTAATTATATTTTTTTTAAATTTTAGTAAGTGTACTGCCTTTATGAGCCGCAATATGAGCTGTTTTGCTACTCTTTATTTCATATTGCGGTTCGTTTACTGAAGCACGATGCGTATAACCCTTATAATTAAAATCTTTTGTATGAATTTTAATAATAGTGCCTGAAACTTTCCCCGCTTCCGAATTCCAGCTTACTTTATCGCCTAAGTTAATTTTATTTTCCATTTAGATTAATTATTAATCAGATTTTCATCAGCGTAAGAAACCTTGTTGCCTATTATTTTTGCAGGTGCCGTATATGGATGCTCCTGAGTTTTTCCAGTTGCCATAATATGCAATACTTGCCATCCTTTTGCTTTTAAATAATCAGATACCATAGAGCGATGACATCTCCACCATAAACCCTCTGCACACATGTAGGCTGTATTTTGGCACAAAGCTAACTTCTCTAACTCTAGCGCTGCATTTTCAAATTCTTTGGTTTCCATATAATCAGCATAACCCTTAAAGGAAGCATTTCTCCAACTGTTGTTTTTAGAATTTTCAATAACTTTTCTTCTTCCTCCTAAGTCTGATAGATGCACATACTTTATCCCAACTTCTTCTAATGAAGTTTCTAAATTTTCTTGATTGAATTGCGGATATTTACGGGAGCCAGGAAAACGACGTATATCTACCAATGTTTTAATTCCATAGCATTCTAAAGCCAATAAGAACTCTGCTATGGTTAGTGTAGAATGTCCTATGGTGTAAATTTTTTTCATTGCGCAAAGTCTAATTTGTTCAATGTTAAAATGTATTTGTCGATGTATTGTTGTCTTTCTTTAAACTTGTATTGTTGGATAAATCTAGGGTGTTCAAGCGTTGTTAAACGATCAAATAATTTGGCTTCCTTATTTAATTTATGAATAAAGGTTGCATTTTTCTTCCCGAGTATAAACACTTCTGAAGTATCTAGACCCAAACTAATATGATTCTTCAATGATACAATCATAAAATCTTTTACCATTTCAAAAAGAGCAGCATCATCATAATAGTTGGCATTTAAATATTTGCCATCTTTTGTGTGTTTAACGATGGCCAATGGAAACGGAGAGTTGATATAGAACTCCTTATAAAACTGACTTGTTCCACCGTAATCATTTATAAAATCATACATAAATACTGAGGAGACCTCATGTGTACGTGCGGATTTCATTTTAATACCACATTCACTTTCTAATCGTTTAGTGTCTGTAAATGGAACGCCTGTTACACCAGCGCCATGTCTACTGGGATTAATGCCAATCATAAATTTTCGCTTATTATTGTCATCATAATATTGGTGATAAAAATCTTGCATTACCGTCATCGTTTCAGGATTATCTAGATATGGGTTAATGACTTGAAAACCATTTGGGAGTTTACCCGAATAATGCAATTGACGGTTGAATGCGATTACTTTATCTCCAAAAGTTAGTGACATATTTACTTAACAATTTTGAGGAATAATTGTTAGAAAATATTGGGAAAAATTAATAGCTGAAATAGATAAACTATTATAAATAAGTGACCTCTGTTTAATTGATTTTTTTCCTAGCTGCTACTATTGTATGTATGTCTTTCAATTTGTCTGATTTTTGATATGTAACTTTAAAAGTTTTAAAATCTTCAAATGAATTGAGTGAAAGTTGAGATTTTAATTGTGCTAAATTATGATAATAGAAATAACTTCTATCTCCGTTACTGACAATTTGAAAGCTAGATTTGTTCGGATCACCTTCTACAAAGCTGAGGTATAAAAAGCCACTTTCGTTTAATAAATTTTTAGCATCAAAAAGTAATTTCTGGCTATCAATTTCTGATATATAAGGTAAACAAAAACCACAAACAATTGCATCATATTTACCTTCAATCTCACTAATGTTTCTAATGTCCATTAATTTAAAGTTTGCGTTAGGATTATTTTTCTTTGCTAGCGCTATCATATTTGGCGCAATATCAATTCCAAAAATATTATAATCAGGTCGCTTCGATAAAAGATATTTCGTAATATTTCCAGGACCGCAACCTATTTCTAAAATATTTGCTTTGTTTTTTTTAACCGAGTTGCAAATAAAATCGTAAGTGTCATTGTATATATCCAAATCCATGAACTTATCTTGATACACTAAAGCTATCTTATTCCAAGTTTCAAAGGTTTCTTTATACTTGTCCATTTAATGTTTTTTAACTAAAAACCTGCGAATCTACTTTTTTATTTCTCAAAACCATTTGAAAAAAAGTTGCAAATAATATCACCAGTAAACAACCAATTACGTTGAGCCATAAATAAGCAACAACATCATTAAAGCCAAGTATGCAAACAATTAACTCAGCTAAAAGCGCTGCATAAAAAACAGCCTTTCCTTTTACAGTTTTAAAATAAAAAGCCACCACAAAAACACCTAAAATTGTACCGTAAATAAATGAACCCAAAATATTAACAGCTTCTAGCAAATTGCCTATTTTACTAGCAAATAAAGCCATTGTGACACAGACTAAACCCCAAATTACTGTGCTCCACCGAGAAGCTTTTACATATTGTTGATCTGTTGCATTTTTGTTAATTAAACGTTTGTAAATATCTACTACACTTGTTGAGGCCAAAGAATTTAAAGCGCTTGCAGTTGAGCCCATAGATGCTAAAAAGATAATGGCAATTAATAAACCAATTAATCCCTTTGGAAGATATTTGGTTACAAAACTTAAGAAGATATAATTGTTGTCATTTACATTGGCGTTTGCATCATTTTTAACCATTAAATCAGTTAAGTTTTTGCGGATACCTTTTGTTTCTTCATCTGCTTTTTTAACCGCTATTCTTTGTTGGTTAATGAGAGTTTTATTTTCAGAATCCAAAGCTTGATCTAACTTATCTACTTCAATTTTTTTACTTTCGAAAGCTTGGTTGTAATCAACTTGAATTTTATTTAACTCTGTTTTATATTCGCTTTTTTCTAATTTATTTAATTCGTAACTGTTAAAAAATAAGGGTGCTTTATTGTATTGGTAAAACGTAAAAACCAACACGCCGATTAATAAAATCAAAAATTGCATTGGTATTTTTACCAAACCATTCATCAATAAAGCCAACCTACTTTGGCCAACAGAAGCGCCGCTTAAATAACGCCCAACCTGACTTTGGTCTGTTCCAAAATAAGAAAGCTGCAAGAAAAATCCACCAATAACTCCGCTCCATACATTGTAGGGGTTTTTCCAATCGAAGTTGAATTCTATGGCATTTGTACGTCCCATTTTTCCAGCAATGCTGATGGCTTTACTGAAATTAATATTTCCAGGAAGGAGATGAACAACCATAATGCCAGCAGCAAACATACCACAAAATATAATGCTCATTTGCAGTAATTGCGTATAAGAAACAGCTTTTGTACCCCCATAAACAGTATAAAAAATTACCAATCCGCCAATAAATAAAGTTGTAAAAGTGGTGTCAATATCTAATATGGTAGATAGAATAATTGAAGGTGCATAAATCGTAATTCCAGTAGATAAACCACGCTGAATTAAGAATAAAAAGGCGGTTAGCGCTCTTGTATTTAAATCGAAACGTTGTTCTAAATACTCGTATGCTGTGTATACTTTTAAGCGATGAAATATAGGGACAAACGCGATACACAATACGATCATCGCCAATGGCAAACCAAAATAAAACTGCACAAAACTCATACCCGATGTATAGGCTAAACCTGGGGCAGAAAGAAAAGTGATAGCACTTGCTTGCGTAGCCATTACCGAAAGGCAAACAGTATACCAAGGTAAACTTTGATTACCCAGTAAATAAGCTTTCATACTTTGAGCACCACTACTTTTGTATACGCCATAACCAACAATTGCAAGTAGAGTGGTAATTAGAACGGCCCAATCAATGTAACTCATTCGAAATATTTAGTAAAAGCGTAAAAAATAGCAATGAGGAAAACTAACCAAAATGCCAATAAATAATAAAACTGTTTCCAGCTTTTTACAAATGGAGGTAAATCTTTTTCTCTTTCTTTATCTTCCATGTTACTGTTGTTTAGGCGCTAATAGGTTTGCGAATAAACGATAGGCACCAGGCACTCCAGCTGGTAATTCTCTAAAGAAAACTAAAGAGGTGTAAACGAATTTTCCTTTGCCATAATCTGCAATTAATAAGGATCCATCACTTTCTTTTTCACCCGTATCTTTCATGCTAAAAAGTGTAGTGTATTTTGGATCAATATCTGTTGCAAAATATAAACCCCGCTCTTGTACCCATCCCTCAAAATCTTTATCTGTAATTTTATTTGGGTAGTTTAATGCAGCATTTGTGGACTGTAAGAAATTAATTTTTGCATCTTCTTCGGTTGTACGGTTATTACTTATTTTAAAAGGATAAGGTCCAATTTCAGTTGTCTTTAATCCATTATTTACATTATACTGAATCAATAAAGTGCCTCCATTTTCTACATATTTTAACAACTTAGGTTGCATGAGTTTTACATCTGGATTAATATTGTATAAACGCACTCCAGTTACAATGGCGTCATAATTTGACAAATCATTAATTAGAATTTGATTAGTAGAAAGTTTTGTAACTTGATAGCCCATTTCTCTTAAAGCCTCAGGTACTAAGTCTCCAGCACCATCAATGTATGCAATTCGCTTGCCTACAATTTTTAAATCAATTTTTTCTAATCTGGCAGTTGCTTTAGGAAAAATGGTAATCGTTGGGATATGATCATAATTTATAATTTTTAAAGCTTTATCATCTGTTTTACCATTTACATTAATTTGCAAAGTTAGCATTCCGCTTGCTTCACCTCCTGGAGTTATATCGAAAGAAATATTTTGTTCATCCCCTTTTTTAGCCAAATTAAAATCTAGTTTTTCTGGTGAGCTTTTCCAACCATTTGGAAGTTTAGGAATGATGAAGCCTTTACTATTTTCTCGAAAATTCTTCAATTGTACATTTACTGTTTTAGTTGAATTGCCGTTAAATATATAAGCTTTCTCACTTAAAGTTGCAGTAACTGTAGGTGCTAAAACTAAGGGCTGGTAGCGCTCTCCTTCAATTGGATCTGTAGATTTAAAAACAACAGGGCTATTTAACTCAATTGTCTCATCATCAATTTTTAATGTCAATTTAACACTCAATTGATTTGGATTTTCTGGATGACCAACATCTTGTTGATTAGGTATTTTATATTGTCCAATGGGATGATCTTGTTGTAAGTAATAAGGCTGTGTGTTATTAATAGTTGCCAATTTATAACTCGAAACCATTAATTTGTTTGGCAATAAAGTAAACGTTTTGTTGGGTGTAATTAAGGAGATATTTGGAATGTTTGCTCTAGCTATTGCTTGGATATTTACATTTATAGAGTCACCTACAGCATAAATATTTTCTGGTGTATTTACCTCAACCCAAACACCTGCACAAGCTAAAATTAAATCATCAACCAACTTTTGATTAAAATCTAATGCTTTTGTTATCTTTTTTAATTTTAACAGATTTGGTATAGCTAACCAAGGTTCGTTTACTTTGTAGTTAACTTGTATTGTTGTAATTAGATTTTGTATATTTTTATCGTCAACAGTTATTTTTACGCCATCAAAAATAGAATTTTTCGTAGTCTCACCAGCGATAGGCGTGAAATATTCTGTAAATTCCCCACGCTGTAATGGCGTGCCAAAGCCTTGGCTTTTATGATTTGTTCTACTAATGGCAGCGATTTCACCATAGTTTTTGCCTAATATTGGATTATATAAACCAACATCTAATTTCATTTGGTCTGGTGAGGTCGTATTATTATTGCCAAAATTAAAAGTATTCCATATAATTCTTTTCGCTTGCCAAACGTTAACATACATCAATTGCTCTGGGAAACGATTTGGATCTGCCGCTGCGGAAAAAGCCTCTCTAGCTAGAATTCCAGAACCTGCATGATGACCATGTCCGGCTCTTGAATCCTCAGGGAAACGAGTAATAATTACATCTGGTTTAAAATTGCGGATTACCCACACTACATCTGCCAAAATTTGTTCTTTTCCCCAAATTTTAAAACTCTCTTCAGATGTTTTAGAAAATCCGAAATCATTTGCCCTTGTAAAAAACTGTTCAGCGCCATCTACTCTTCTTGCAGCTAATAATTCTTGTGTTCTAATTAAACCCAATAAATCTGCTTGTTCATTTCCAATTAAATTCTGGCCGCCATCACCTCTGGTTAGCGATAGATAACCGGTTCTTACTTTCA
>JBBSRF010000083.1:0-9908 GCA_038243335.1 Sphingobacteriales bacterium | reverse complement strand
TTATATTCTAATTAAAATTATTTTTTTCAATTAAAAAGAAATCTCTTTACTAAAAAGCTTTGCATATTTTCTTTTATCAAATTTGTACAAAGTAGCCGCTCTAAATGAAACGCCTTTTTGCTTTTCATCCAAATCTTTTAACACTCCAAAGCTTAGTATTTTCTTTCTAAAGTTTCTTTTATCTAATTTTTTACCCAAAATAAGTTCATAAACATTTTGCACTTGAGTTAAAGTAAATTTTTCAGGTAAAAGTTCAAAAGCAATTGGTAAATGCTTAATTCTACGTTTAATTTTCTCCAGTCCTTTATCAAAAATATGCTGATGATCAAAACCCAACTTTGGTAATTCGTTAATATTAATCCATTGTGCTTTTTTTGCATAATTACTCAATGGTTTTAAAGCCTTATCTCCACCCAATCTTAACAATGCATAATAGGCAACAGTAACTACCCTACCTTGTGGATGCCTACCAACCTCGCCAAAAGCATAATATTGTTCCATGTATATATCGCTTAATCCAGTTAATTCATGTAAAATGCGTGAAGCAGACTGATCTAAACTTTCATCATCTCCAATTAAATAGCCAGGCAATGCCCACCAATCTTTAAATGGCTCTTCGTTTCTTTCTATTAATAGAATTTTAAGTTCGCCACCATCAAAACCGAACAAAACACAATCTATAGAAACTGCAGAATTAAATATAGGTAATACTTCTTCCAAGACAATAACGTTTTATATTATATAATATTAGAACAAAATAAATAGACTTATTCGGTTATTTTGTAAAAATAATGAAATAAAATTACTTAGTGTAAAAAATACACATTATATTCGTGTACAAAAATGATAGATAAGATCAAAAATATAGCATTATTAACTTCAGGCGGAGACGCACCTGGTATGAATGCATGCATAAGAGCAGTAGTACGCACCGGTATTTATTATGGCAAAAATATGTACGGCGTAATGCAAGGTTATCAAGGTTTAATTGACAATAATATTATTGAAATGAATTCTCGTTCAGTAAGTAATATTTTACACTTGGGCGGAACAATTTTAAAAACAGCCAGATGTTCAGCTTTCAGAGAAGAAGTGGGAATGGAAATTGCTTATAAGCATTTAAAGGCTAAAAATATAGATGGTTTAATTGTTATTGGTGGAGATGGAACTTTTAATGGTGCACAAAGATTTGGCAATAAATACGGCATCAATGTTATTGCTATACCAGGCACTATAGATAACGATTTATACGGATCTGATTTTACATTAGGTTATGATACAGCTGTAAATACAATTATAGAAGCGATAGATAAGATTAGAGATACAGCAGATTCTCATGATAGGTTATTTTTTATTGAAGTAATGGGGAGAGATTCTGGTTGTATTGCTTTGAGAAGTGCAATTGCTAGTGGTGCTGAAGCTGTTTTATTACCCGAAAAAGAAACATCTTTAAAAGAGCTGATTACAAAATTAAAATCTGGAGCTTCCACTAAAAAATCTTCAAGTATTGTCATTGTGTCTGAAGGAAATAAATATGGCGGCGCTTATGATATAGCTAAAAGTGTAAAACGTAAATTTACACACTATGACACTAAAGTAACTATCTTAGGACACCTACAACGCGGTGGTAGCCCAAGTGGTTTCGATCGAATCCTAGCTAGTAGATTAGGTTATGCTGCAGTAAAGGAAATGATAAACGGCGAAACCATGAAAATGGTTGGTCTACGTGGTAACAATATTACACTAACTAGTTTAGAAGAGGCTTTACATGGACATAATTACAAGTTAGAAGCAGACTTATTAGAAATGACACAAGTATTATCCATATAAATAAAATGATAGCAGTTATATATAGCGGATCAAAAAGTGCTTTCTGGAAAATTTCCAATGAAGGTAAAACTATTGCTGAATGTACTATTCATGGAATTAATCCATGCTTGAACGACAGCAAACAAATTCTTTCATCATTAAATAAGACTAACATTCTGATTAACTATGCAGAAAGCTTAAAGAAAATATATGTCTTCGCCGCAGGCGCATCTTCTGCCTTACTACAAGATTCTTTAGCAAAAACACTTGGCATTTTTTTTAAAAATGCCAAAATAAAAATTAAAGATGATGTGTATGGAGCCTCAATTGCTGCTTGTTATGACCAAAAAGGAATTGTTGGAATTTTAGGTAGTGGTGCAAATTGTGCCTATTATGACGGTAAAAAACCTGAAAAAAATAATTACGGCTTAGGTTTTATTTTGGGTGATGAAGGCTCTGCAAATCATTTAGGCAGGTTGTTATTGAAAAATTATTTGGAAAGAAAGTTGCCTGCAGATTTAAATAAACAGTTAGAAGAAAAATACAATTTAGATAGGTCAATTATTTTAGAGAGAATTTATAAAAAAACTAACGCACAAAATTATTTAAGCTCCTTCTTTGATTTTTATGTGGAAAATAGAAATCATAACTTTATCATAGAGCTTATTGACTTCGCTTTTGAAAAATATTTTAATACTTACTTAATTCCAACTTTAGCACAACATCCTAATGAAGAAGTTCATTTTGTTGGAACAGTTGCCTGCACTTTTCAGGATAGATTACGCTTTGTAGCAGAAAAATACAATATTAAAATTATTACAATTACCAAAGAACCAATTTATAATTTACTTAACTATTACTCAAATTAAATATGAAAACTAAAATAGGAATAAATGGATTTGGCCGTATTGGCAGACTAGTTTTTAGAGCTGCGTTAAAAAGAGGTCTAGATATAGTTGCAATTAATGACTTAATTGATCCTGATTATATGGCTTACATGTTAAAATATGATTCAACACATGGTCGTTTTTACGGAACAATAGCAGTTAAAGATGGTAATTTGGTAGTAAATGGTAAAACAATACGCACAACTTCAGAAAAAGACCCTGCAAACTTAAAATGGGGCGACGTAAGTGTTGATATTGTCATCGAATCGACCGGATTATTTTTAACTCGTATAGATGCTGAAAAACATATTGCTGCCGGTGCAAAGAAAGTTGTTTTCTCCGCTCCAGCAAAAGATGATGACATCCCTACTTATGTAATGGGTGTAAATCATCATAAATTAACTTCAGATCAAACTATTGTTTCCAATGCATCGTGTACTACCAACTGTTTAGCACCAATCGCTAAAGTGTTAAATGATAATTTTGGTATTGTAGAGGGATTAATGAGTACCATACACGCCGTTACCGCTACACAAAAAACGGTAGACGGGCCATCAAATAAAGACTGGCGTGGAGGTCGTGCTGGCTTTTCTAACATTATACCGTCCTCTACTGGGGCTGCGAAAGCAGTAGGTTTAGTACTTCCTGAGTTAAAAGGAAAATTAACCGGCATGTCTTTTCGCGTACCAGTTGCTGATGTCTCTGTGGTAGATTTAACTGTACGCTTAGAGAAATCTGCAACTTACGATGAGATTAAAGCAGCTATGAAAACTGCTTCTGAAGGTGATTTAAAAGGAGTATTAGGATATACGGAAGACGATGTTGTCTCTACAGATTTTATTGGAGATGACCATGCTTCTATTTTTGATGCAAATGCTGGCATTTCCCTAAATGATAACTTCGTTAAAATTGTTTCGTGGTACGATAATGAGTGGGGCTATTCTTCTGCCTTAGCAAAATTTGTAGAATACTATGGGAATTTAAAATAAAATTAATTCCATTTCTTAATAATTTCGGCAATACCTTGAAAGGTATTGCCATTTTTTTTTAAATAAAAGAAATAAAAATCATTCAATCAAATAGTTAAAAATAGATCAACCTTATTGAATGATAGCTTTACTTGTTTAAGGTAAGTTTGATGACTATAAAGCTAATGCTATTAAATATTAAGATTTAAAATAAATTTTGAAAGCAGTTCCTTTACCGATATCGCTTTCAACTTCTATTTTACCACCCATAGCTTCAATTTGGTTTTTAGAGATAAATAAACCAAAGCCTCGAGCATCAGCATTGCCATTAAACGTTTGATAAATACCAAACATTTTATCGCCATGCTTATTTAAATCTATACCTATTCCATTATCAGAAATCTTAAATAATACCTGGTTGTCCTCTTCAAAACAAGTTAAAGTAATTACTGGTTTCCTATCGATTGAACTATAACGCAATGCATTAGAAATTAAGTTTAATAGAATACTTTCTAAATAAGCTTTATTAAAGTTTACTTTAACATTTTCATCAATATTATTTATAATTTTTGCTTCTCTAGATAAAATTTGTAAATTTTGCATCGACAATGCTGCTAAAACATACTCACTTAAATTTAAGGGTTCAATAACAATATCTATACTTGTTTGTATGTTAACAATATTATTTAAGTTATATAAAGTTTCGTTTAAATTACTGGCAACAGTTTTAAGAAGTTGTATCATCTCATTCCTATCTTCGGTATTTTTAGCAGTTTCTATTAATGTAGAAATTCCTAAGATATTACTAGCATGAGAACGTAGATTGTGAGATACGATATATGAGAAGTTTAACAAACGTTTATTTTGTTCAGTTACCAATTTAAAAGATTTCGTTAATGCAGTTTCTGAATAAATTTTACTTGTTATGTCAAGCATTATACCCCTTAATTTTAGAGGTTCAGAAATTTCATTAACTATACTCACAATATCTCTTATCCACACGATTCCCCCATCTTTGGCAAACATTCTGTATTCAATATCGTACGATTTTTTATATTTAAAAGCATCGCTAATACATTCAAATAATTTTTCTTTATCATCTGCATGTAAATGATTTGACCAACTATTTTCATCACTCAACCACTCATTTGGGGTATAACCCAAAATATCAAATATTTTATTACTTACAAAAGTACACTTTTTACTCAAGGGATCACCCTCCCAAACTATACCGTCTATAGTATTAATTAAAGATTCTATTCTTTTTTGAGATTCGGTTAATATTCTCTCCTCTACTTTTCTTTGAGTAATATCTTCTAAAATTAAAACATGATTAGTAGGCTCTTCTCCCTCATTCCATAACGGAGTAACAATTAACTTGGACCAACTTAAATCTCCATTTCTCTTTATATATCTCTTCTCATTTGTATACTTTCTGATTTTCCCTTCCAACATTGTTTTAAAAACAATTCTATCTTCTTCTAAATCTTCATGATAAATAAGTGTCTTAATTTTAGTGTTGATTAGTTCTGTTTCATCATAGCCTAAAAAATCACATAAATATTGATTAACCTGTAATATTTGACCTGTTTTAGAATCTATTTTAGCAATCCCAATAGGTGAATGGTCGAAGATATTTTTAAATTTACTTTCAGTATCAATTAATTTTGTAGTCTGATCATTTACTTTGATAACAAGTTTTGCTTGCTTTAATAATAGCCTTGTAAGTAAATAACTTGATAAGATTGATATTCCAACACCAAATAAAACTGCACTTAAAAGATTAAGCCATGAATTGTAGGGCTTTATATTTATAACGGATAATTTCCAATCACCATCAGTAAAAAAAACTGAATTAGATTCTTGTTTAAGATATTTAAAGTTAAATGGTATAAAAAATTCTTCTTTTTTTGTAATCCCGTTAATTTTAGAAAATTGAAATTTGTAATCTTTGTATTTTGAGTTATCTATTCCTGCATTGCTAAAAAGCATATCTAGTTTAATCACAACTGCAGAAAATCCCCAAAATTTATCATTGATAAACATAGGCATTCTACCTACTATACCCATACCACCTTGATTAAGTTTTACAGGTCCTTGAAAATACATTTTCCTACTATCAATTGCCTTTCTCATTTCGTATTGAGTTATTGGAAGGCTTTTAAATAGATCAACATTCAGTGCACCTTCATTTCCTTTAATTGGATAGAGATACTTAATAACACCGTTTGGTACAAGTTGCACGGCTTGAAATTCTGGATTAGATTTAATTAATTTTTCTGCTATTGATTCGAAACCTATTGGAATACCATCATTATTTACAGTTAAACCTAATGTAAGCGCAACATTATAACTATTTTTTATAGATTGATTTATATTTTTTTCTACTCCATCTAAAATATTGCTAATTTCTTGTTTCTTGTTATCTTTAAATAATTGATAGCGTTGTATAACAATTAAAGCGTTTAAGGTAAAAAGAATAAAAAAGAAAATAACTCCTGCCAATATTGGGCGAGCTGAAAACCAACTACTTACTTTTTTATAAATCATAAGAAAAATCGGCTGTAAGCATTAATATTATATAAAATCATATATAAGAAGTTTTTGAAAATTAAATATAGTAAAATTGATTTTAGGTATTATTAAAATAAATAACAAATACTGTTATATACATTAAAATCCATTTTTAAAAATACAAACTCCTAATGGTGGTACATTTATTTCAATAGATTGTTGTTGATTATTGAAGCTAATATTTACTGTTGCAAGAGTTTTTAAATTTAATTTTCCGCTACCATAAAACTCTTTTGCGTCTGTATTAAAAATTTCTTTCCAATTCCCTTTAGGAGCGCCAATGCGAAAGTTTTCTTTATAAATAGGTGTTAAATTTAATACAATAATTAAAGTATCCTTTGCTTTATCAGATCTCCTTTTATAAACAAAAATAGAGTTTTCAGTTTCATCGGCATTAATCCATTCAAAGCCTTTAGCAGAAAAATTGTATTTATATAACGCTGGCTCACCTCTGTATAACTTATTTAAAGCCTTTACCAATTGTTGCATCCCTTTGTGTGGTGCATGTTGTAGTAAGTCCCAATTTAAAGATTCTGTAAAATTCCATTCGCTAGTTTGTGCAAATTCATTACCCATAAACAACAGTTTTGTGCCCGGATGGGTAAACATGTAGGCATATAAAGTACGTAGGTTTGCAAATTTCTGCCATTCATCACCTGGCATTTTATAAATCATAGATGCTTTACCATGCACAACTTCATCATGAGAAAATGGTAACATGAAATTTTCTGTAAAGGCATAAGTCATACTAAAAGTTAACTGATGATGATGGAATTTTCTATTGATTGGATCATTTTTAAAATACTTTAAAGTATCGTTCATCCAGCCCATCATCCATTTCATTCCGAAACCCAATCCACCAGCAAAAACTGGTCTGGTAACGCCATCATAGGTACTACTTTCTTCAGCAATTGTTTGTACACCTTTAAAGTTGCCATAAATCGCTTCATTCATATCTCTAAGAAACTGAACTGCCCCTAAATTTTCTGTCCCTCCATATTCATTTGTACCAAACTCACCTTCTCCCCTACTAAAATCGAAATATAGCATCGAAGCAACGGCATCAACTCTTAATCCATCTGCATGAAATTGATCTATCCAAAACATTGCATTGCTGATTAAAAATGAGCGAACTTCATTTCTATCATAATTAAAAATATACGACTTCCAATCTGGATGAAACCCTTTACGCATATCTGCATGTTCATACAAATGTGTTCCATCAAAATTAAATAAACCATTGGCATCTCCAGGAAAATGAGATGGCACCCAATCTAAAATTACAGCGATATTATTTTTGTGTAATTCTTCAATTAATTTCATTAAGTCTTGCGGTATACCATGTCTGGAACTTGCTGCAAAATAGCCGGTAATCTGATACCCCCAAGATGGGTAATATGGATATTCCATTATTGGCATCAACTCTACATGTGTAAAGCCCATTTCTAAAATATATGGCACTAAAGCTGTTGCTATTTCCCCATAACTCAATACTCTTTCTGGATCACTTGGATCGCGTTGCCAAGAACCTAAATGCAATTCGTATACTGACATTGGTTGATCTAGAGCATTTAACTTTGCTCTTTTATTTAACCATGCCTTATCTTTCCATTTATAATCATTATCCCAAACTATACTTGCTTTCTTGGGCGGCTGTTCCCAGCGTAATGCATAAGGATCACCTTTTTCGATATCGCTTCCATCAAACCCTTTAATGTAATATTTATAAACTTCTCCTTGGGAAACATGCGGAATAAAACCTTCCCAGATACCAGAAGCATCCCATCTCTTATTTAAAGGATGACTACTTTTATTCCAACCGTTAAAGTTTGCCATTACAGCTACTTTTTGAGCATTTGGCGCCCAAACTGAAAAGTAAGTTCCTTTAGTTTTATTAATTGTACAAAGATGTGCTCCCATTTTATCGTACAGACGGAAATGTTTTCCAGATAAGAAGAGAGAGATATCAAAATCAGTAAATAAACTATAAACCCAAACACTTTTTAAATTGAAAATAGTACTTGTTTCAGATTTTGTAATCGTTTGATCTATGGTTGATTTACTTATATCGCTTTTTTTAGGAGTAGCCATAGTTTTTTAGATTTTAATAGCTGTAATTTACTTTTTTAACCTGAATTTATCTATATATAATCTATAAATTTAATTAGGCAAATAACCATTTAAGATTAAGTCCTCTTCTGTATTAATTTGATAATTACATCCATTATGAATGAGTACTATTCGAGTTGAAACCTCTAAAATTTGTTTGTAATAATGGTCTGTAATAATAAATCCTTTAGTGTCTTTAAAATTTAAAATATGATTTTTGAGCTCATCAATAATTATAGGTGATAATTGTGAAAATGGCTCATCTAACAATACATATTTAGCATCGCTATAAATTAATAGCAATGATTCTACTAGCCGCCTATTACCTCCTGAAAGCTCACCTAATTCCGCATTTAAATGATCTTGAATTATGGCTATATTCAACAGTTGTTGTTTATAAAGGTTGGTATATAATTTTACCAAATCATTTATTTTTAAATAATGTGGGATAAAAAAATCTTGTGAAAGATAGGCTACTTTATTTGATAAATACGCTTTTTGAGTATATAAGTTATCAATTTTTAGGTGCATAAAACGAGGTTTTAATTCTCCAAAAATAATTTTTAACAGGGTTGATTTTCCAGAACCATTTCTACCCAATATACCTACAACCTCTCCAACTTTACAGTTTATAAAAACACTGCTAAGCACTTCTCTTTCTCCATATTTATGATTTACGCTATCTATATAAAGCTCTTGCATAAAAAACAAATTAACAGTATCGAAGTGAAAATTATAAAATCTAATGTAAAGTAAGTTCCTAAAATTCTTCGGTAACTCAAACCTAAATTTCTATAATAGATAGATCGTTTTGAAAAAAACAGTTTTTCTATGACTAAGGTAAAAGCATAGGTAATAACTTTAAAAGCTATGGCTATATTGTACAAGTTAATCTTATCGAACCCTTTTAATAAGAATAGATAAGTGAGATAAACAGAAAAGCTAATATTTAAAAATGCAACTAATTTGAAATGATGTAAATAAATAAATTTCAATTTTTGAAGCATGGTCTTTTAAATTTTAAGCTCCCAAAATCTTAATATTCATAAAATTTTTGTTCGATTTAAATCTTAAACGTTTACTTTCGTCGAAAGAATACTCCGTAATTTCCTTGTCATCTGCAAATATTTTACTCACTTCAAAAGGCAATCCAATTACATTATAATCATATAATTCGTAATTTGGCGTATATAAGCCATCAGTTATTTGTTGGATGATTAAATTTTTATCATCACCTCTTACACTAAACTTTTTCTCTAAATATATATCTTGTTCATATGCAAATGTGTCTCCATGATCTTCAAACAAGAATGAATTTACTTCGTAGTCTGCATAATAAATATTCAGCCAAAGCTCATCAATAGCTTTTTCATCAACATATTGCATCACCGGATATTCTGGAATAACTGAACCTGCTCTAACAAATAAAGGCATATCTTCTAATGGTGCATGGATATGATATTCATTTTCTCCATTTAACAACTCGTGTGTCCAGAAGTTATACCATTGTCCTTTTGGCAAATAAACATCTCTAGAAGTTGCGCCTTGCTCTAAAACTGGG
>JBBSRF010000082.1:0-10182 GCA_038243335.1 Sphingobacteriales bacterium | reverse complement strand
TTAACCTTTAAGAAAGCAACGAATTGTCACTTGATTTTTTAACAATTTCTTTTATTTTACCATCCAGTTCATCAGCAGATTGAGTTATATAATTGATAATTACACGCTCATCAATTTCAGTTTGTGTTGATTTATTATTCAATAAAGAAACTAAGCCCATTAATCGAGCTAATGGCGCCCTGATGTCATGAGATTGCATCCAAGAGATTTCCTGTAATTTTATATTATGCTGTTCTAGTGCATTTAAATAGGCTATTCTTTCTGTAATATCATTTGCTACAATCACTTTTGCATTTTTACCTTTGTAACAAATAAAACTACTTTTAATTTCAACTGTTAATTTAACTCCAGTTTTGGTTTGATGAATGAAAATTCCCTCTGTAAAAACAGCTTTATTTTTTCTATTTTCTTGCATGAATTCCTCCAATTTTCCTATTTCTTCTATTGGACGAATGTCTTTGATTGTCATCGTTAAAAACTCTTCGTAAGTATAACCATAGTGTTTTATAGCGGCTTGGTTTACATCTAAAAATTTTTGTGATTCAATTTCGTAAACCCACTTAGGTATTGGACTTAGATGAAACAACTCGCTGTAACGTTTTTCAGACTCTTCAATATCTAGCAGTGCTTGCTGAACTTTAATTTCATTTTTTTTACGTTCATCAATATCTTGAAAACTACCATAAATGCGAATACATTTTCCATTTACCATTTCTGCTTGTCCAATGGTACGCACCCATTTTAAGTTGCCTTTAAATGTAATGATTTGTAATTCCTCATCCCATGGGGTTCCTACTGTGATACATTCATGTACCTTTTGTGCAATCGTTTCTTTATCTTTACCCTCTTTAAAATAATGAATACCAGTATTTAAATTCGGTATAAAACCGGGCTCAGTTTCTCGAATTTCATGCGTAATATCAGACCAATATACCGTTCCACTAATCACATCAATTTCCCAGCTACCTACCTTGCCCATACTATTCGATTTTAGCAAAAGGGCTGAAAGGTTTTTTTCATCAGTAATATCTATTGCGACAGAAAAAATTAAGCCTTCTTCTACTAGTGTGTTAGAAGACCAAGCTAACCATTTTACTCGGCCCGATTTGGTGAGATATCTATTTTCAAAATAATACGTGCCTGATTTGTTTCGATTTGTTTTAAATTGAAGCACAGCACTTTTTCTATCATCAGGATGTATAAAATTAAGAAGTGGCTGACCTAAAAATTCATCAATGCTATATTCTAACAATTCGCAAGCGGCAGGATTAATCTTTCTAAAATACCCATCCAAATCGGTTATAGTAATAATATCAGGTGCAAAATTAAAAAATTGACTTAGTTCTTGTTCAAGTTGTTTACGTTTGATTTCTGCACCAAAGAATTTACCGAAATTTCTAGAAAATAACTGTACTAATTTTATTCTTCCTAAATCACGAGATCCTAAAATTAAAACTCCGTTTACCTTATCATTATTAAATAAAGGAAGACCTATCCAATTTTTAAGATTAGCTTCTTTCGCTGCTTTCATTCTTAAAAAAGGTAAGTTTTCATCATTTAAATCCCAAAATTCTACTGTTTTACTTTTCCAAACCGATCCAAATAAACCTTCACCGAATTTATAGCTACTTTGATGCTCGGTTTGCTCATAGAACTTGCAATTTGATTCGTCAGACCAATGTTTAGTAGCTAAATTTATCTCTTGCTTAACTTCGTCAATCAGCCATACTTCGGCAGCACAATAATCCCCCATTACAACAATACTTTTTAGTGTATCATTTAAGGCATCATTTAAGCTTTCATTGGTATTAAATAGCTGACTGATTTTATTAAGTAATAATTTTTGTAATTCTTGATTTTTAATTTCAGTTACATCTCTTCCTACACAAATCCAATGCGTAAACCAGCCCTTATCATCAGCTACTGGCGATATAGACATGTTTATCCAAAATTCATCTCCATTTTTTTTATAATTAACCACAGTGATTTCACAAGATTCCCAATTCTTCAAACAAACTTTTAAGCGATCTAGTTCTTTCCGATCTGTTTTTGGTCCTTGTAAAAAACGCGGTGTTTTACCAATTACTTCTTCGGCAGTATATCCTGTTAATTGTGTAAATGCATTATTAACGTATAAAATACGAGGGCCATCGCCATCAATAGGCTCTGCTTCAGTAATGACTATCGGATCGTTTGTATTGATAATTACCGATTCTAATAATTTGAGTTGGTGTTCTTCCTTCTTACGTTGATTGATGTCTTGCAGTGAACCTACCATACGGATGGCTTTACCACTTTCGTCTCTAATTAAAAAACCTTTATCTAATACATAGTTGTAAGTGCCATTTGAATTTAAATAACGATATTCCCCAACCCAATTTGTTTCTTCACTATCAATAAACGCATTGATGCTTGTTAATATTCTTTGTACATCTTGGGGATGAATTTTAGAAGTCCAGGTTTCAGTATTTGAAGCAAGTTCATCAGGCAGATATCCAAAAAGTAATTGAAATCCTTCGCCCCAATAAATTTTATCCCCAATAAAATCCCAGTCCCAAATCGCATCAGATGTAGCTTGAGCAACTAATTTATACCGTTCGTTACTTAATATAATCTCCTTTTGGGCAGCAATTTTATCAGTTATATCTCTCGAATTAGCAACAATACCTTTAATGGAGGTCTCATCACTCATATCAGTTGCGATTGTTTCTAACCAACGCCATGTACCATCTCTATGTTTAAAACGATAAGGCTGACTGGATATCCTTTTTTCTACGCCTACTTTACTAAAAGTACTAAGTACATTTTCAGCATCGTCTGGATGGATAAAATTGAATGCATTTTTACCTATAAACTCTTCTGGCTTTTTGCCTAAAATCGCTATAGAGGTTGGACTTACATATTTATAATTACCCTCTAAATCTAAAATTGCAATGAGGTCAGATCCTTCTTGTACCAAATTTTTAAAGCGTTGTTGGCTTTCTTCCAGTAACTTAGTTGATTTTACTTTTTCAGTTATATCATTAATAGAGCCTATTAACTCAATACAGTGATTATTTTCATCAAATATTGGAGTGATGGTAACAAATACCGTTTTTTCACCAATAGGATAATTAGCCGTTTCCTCCCATTTTACGCTTGATTTAGAAGTTATTGCTTTTTTATACTTTTTTAAAACTGTAGCTAAAGAGTCTTTAGGTAAAATTTCTTCGACATATTTACCAATAATTTGATTCTCACTTAAACCAAAAAGCTGAGTAAATGCTTTATTTACAGCAATAAATTTAAAGCGCTTATTTCCCTCTAAGGTAATCAAGAAAATAGTTTCGTTGAGATTATCAAAAATCAATGCTAATTCTTGCTCGCGGGTGTTTAATTGCGATTTAAATTTTTTAAGCTGAGTGTCATCTAATATGGTAATAAATATTCCAATGACAGCTTTATTACTGTCAGTAATTGGATTGTATTTTATTGACAACTTTTTAATTTCACCTTGATATTCGACAGCAATTGTTGAATATTCTTTCTTTCCTGAAAGTATATTTTTATATAATTTCTTTAAATCTGCTCTGCGATTAGGTTTTGCATATGTCAGTATTGATTCTCCTACAGCAACCTCAATTCCAAAATAAGCAAGATATAATTTATAAAATTGTTCATTAAATGAGGTTAATAACAAATCGCGATTTAGAACAATAAATGCTTCTTCTGTATTGGTAATAATAGAAGAAAGAAGAATCTCTGCATTTTGCTGAATATCGAGTGGTTTAATAACTTGTACAATAGATTCAACATTTCCATTATCATCAAATATTGGACTACTTTCTATTTCTACATTTTTAAGTTTTATTGTAATCGCACTCTTCTTTTTTGTTTTCAGAACTGCACTCAAAGATTTATCTATTTGAGTCGTAAATAAATGAAAATTTAAATTTTCATACTCATTTTGATGCCACTGAATAAAGCTTTTACCTTGAATATCATTTAACTTAGCACCAAATAAATCCAAATATGCGTTATTAACATCATTAATAATTAAAATTCCTGCTTTTAAAGACAGTATAATGGTGGGTAATGGTGTTAATCGAAATACTTGCTGGTAGTGACTATTTGTTAATAACGACATCATTACTTATGATTAAATTTCAATTAATTCGCTTTTTCATCTAAAGCTTATAACAATATATAAAAATATAACCAGTATACCTACGAACGCAGATAAAATATTATTTGTTTTTTTAGCATTTAAGAATTATTTAAAAGCGCATTTACTTTCAAATCATGATGTAAAATCAGTTAGTGAGTATAAAAATCAGAATAAAAAATATTGAGTTTTTCAATTTAACAATTTTGGTGTATTTTAATTTTTTTTAAATAATTTGTTTATATCAATAGAAATTAAATAACATTAACTGATCTAATTTATATTAATATAAACAAATTATTTATTTATGACTGTTATAAACTAAAGCAATAAATAATCAAAATTATTAAATTAAAAAATCAGCATTAAGATTAACAATGCTAATTAAGAGACTTTATTATTTGTTAATAGTTAATAGTTAGCCCTCCTCCAATACCCATATCACTATCGTAATGTGTAGATATTGCTAAATTGCGGGTAATAATGTATTTAAACCCTGTCATGTATTCCTTATCGGTATTTGCCATAAAAGCCCATCTTAATCTGGGCGAAATAGGAATGTCTTCACGCATTAATTGGAAACGCACATTACCATCTGAAAAAACTTCTCCTTGTAATTTTACAAGTAATGGCAAAGTATATTCTGCTCCTAAACTTAAAACTGCTCTCTTATCTTTTGAATTTTTTTGACCAAAGATATTTTTTTCAATTTCTCCATTGTATTTTCTGTATCTCCAATCAAAGCCTACAAAAGGCATTAACCATTGATTTTTACCAATATACCGACCAACGTGAGTTTCCAATTCATAGCCGTGCATATCATGATAACCTAACCTCCATTCTGTACCTATACTCCAACGTGTGTTCTGTAGCATTGCCATACCATCATTTCCATTAGATGCAAAATCGTTTTCTAACATTAAATGCGCTTGATTACTTTCTGCTTGTAATTTTTTATAGGCTGCAGCTTTGTCTGGTAAATAGGGATTAGGCTGCGAGTTTTCAACACTAAAAACACGATTCATTCCTGCCATCATATGATACAAAATATGACAGTGGAAAACCAATCGCCATCTACATTTGAATTAAATTCTATTGTATCTGTTTCCATTGGCATAATGTCTAGCACATTTTTTAAAGGCGCAAATTCTCCTTGACCATTTAAAACTCTAAAATCATGCCCATGTAAGTGCATTGGGTGGCGCATCATTGAATTATTATATAACGTTATTCGAACATTCTCACCTTTTTTAATGAGAATTTTATCACTTTCAGAAAGCACTTTATTGTCCATGCTCCAAACGTAACGGTTCATATTTCCTGTGAGTTCAAATTTCAATTCTCTAACCGGAGCATCTTTGGGTAGCGTAGTTGGATGAGGAGCTTTTAGCATTCCATAATTTAAGGTGACCAAAGCTGGGTTTGTCTTCATAGAATGATCCATTTTGTTGTCAATAGACATTTTATCCATTTTCATTTCTGGCATTCCTGAAATTTCTGGATACATCACTGCATTCATATCCATTTTCTGATAAGACATAGCCATGCCCATATCATCCATACTTCCATCCATATTCATCATGTCGTTCATCATGCTCATGCCTTCAAAATACTTCAGTTTTGGCATTCTGCTTTGCAACTGTATTGTGCCATTACCGAGATAAATTGATGCTGATTTAGTACGATCTTCTGGAGTAGCTAGAAATTCATAGGCAACTTTATCATTTGGTATGGTAACTATTACATCATAAGTTTCAGAAACTCCAATAATTAAACGA
Source organism: Sphingobacteriales bacterium (assembly GCA_038243335.1). Classification (GTDB taxonomy): domain Bacteria; phylum Bacteroidota; class Bacteroidia; order Sphingobacteriales; family Sphingobacteriaceae; genus Pedobacter. The sequence goes on along the minus strand of JBBSRF010000082.1, from coordinate 4,260 downwards.
TCAACTGTTAGTGGTTCAACATCGTTACCATCATTGGCAACTACCGTCATTTTACCCCCTGCATAGTTTAACCAGAAATAAGACGAAGCTCCACCATTAGATATACGTAATCTTACTTTATCACCGGCTTTAAAAGCCTCTCCATCCATTCGCTTTAAAGGACCGGAAATTCGGCTCTCTGATTTCCCATTGATTAGAAACTTATCATAGTACACATCACTCACATCCATAGCTAACATCCGTTTCCATTCGTTGCCAAGTTTAGTTTTAAAATGACCTGCTTTAATCGCTTCTGCATAACTTTGAACTGTACCTTTTTTAATCGCTGCCCAATCATTTGCATTGTGCAGCATACGGTGTACATTTTCAGGTTTAATATCTGTCCATTCGCTTAAAATTAGTGGTATTGCAGGCAAATCATCAATCCCTTTTCTAAATGTAGAATCGCTTTTTTTCTTTAATAATATTAGTGATCCATACATTCCAATTTGTTCTTGCAAACCACTGTGACTGTGATACCAATGCGTACCACTTTGTATGATTGGAAATCTATAAGTAAATGTTTCATTGGGTTTTATGGGCATTTGCGTGAGGTATGGCACTCCATCCTCTTTATTAGGAAGAAACACCCCATGCCAATGTAACGATGTGCTTTCTTTAGATTTATTGTGAACAATAATTTCTGCAATATCACCTTCAGTAAAAGTTAAAGTTGGCATTGGTATTTGACCATTCACTGCAATTCCTCTTTTTTGCTTACCAGTATAGTTTACAATTGTGTCTGTAACTGTCAATTCATACTTCACCACTTTTTGAGCACTAATTTTAGATGAAATTAGGAGTAGTAAGATAAGGAGTATTTTATTTTTATTTTTCATTTTCTATACGTTTAATCATAGCCTTCATTTCTTCTATTTCCTTTTTCTGAGCGGTGATTATATTATTTGCCAACGCTTTAACTTCAGGATCTTTTATATCTGCTCTTTCACTAGTTAATATGGCAATAGAGTGGTGAGGTATCATTGCTCTCATCCATAAAACATCACCTACAATTGGTTGTTGAACACGCACTAAAAACAATGCGGTACTAAAAAAAAATATGCTACCTAAAATAATGGCAATGTTCTTTTTTTTGTTGCTATACATTTTCAGCATAAATAATAACATAATCACTGCCATTGCGCATATACCCAAACAAGTCATATAAAATCTAGTCAAACTAAAATAAACATGATCTAATGCATAAGTGTTTAGATACATAGTAATATACATTGCAATGAAGGAAGCACCCAACATTAAAAAGAATGTGGTGTATTGATTTTTATGTTCTTGCATACCTGAATTTTTCATAACATTTTTTAGTTTTCTAAAGTTTCATTGTTTTTAATCTCAGCGCATTACCAATTACCGAAACTGAGCTAAAACTCATAGCCAAAGCTGCAATCATCGGTGATAATAAAATACCAAAGAATGGATATAGAATTCCTGCCGCAACAGGAATACCTAAGGTGTTATAAATAAAAGCGAAGAAGAGATTTTGATTAATATTTTTCATTACCCCATGACTTAAATTCTTTGCTTTTACAATTCCCCTTAGGTCGCCCTTTACTAACGTTATTTTGGCGCTTTCTATAGCTACATCGGTTCCTGTTCCCATTGCGATACCAATATCTGCTTGTGCTAATGCAGGTGCATCGTTAATTCCATCGCCTGCCATGGCAACAATTTTTCCTTTTGCTTGTAAATCTTTAATGTATGCTAATTTATCTTGTGGCAAACAACTCGCTTTAAAGTCGCTAAGGTTTAATTCTGAAGCTACCGCTTTTGCTGTATTTTCATTGTCTCCCGTTAGCATGATTACTTCAACACCTTGTCGTTTTAGTTCTGCTATTGCTGTAATGCTGGATGGTTTTATCGCATCGGTAATGGTAATATAACCCACTACTTTTTTATTAATGGCAATGTAAGAAACTGTTTTTCCAAGCTTTTGTTCGGTAATTACTTCTTGTTCTATTGCCTTAAATTCGGCAACGGCTTCTTGTTCCATTAGCTTTTGATTACCAAGGCTAATTTTCTCCTCGTTTATAAATCCAACTACACCTTTTCCGGTTACAGATTCAAAATTTTGTACTTTTTGAAGTGTTGTATTCTTAGATTTTGCAAATGTGACTACAGCTTCTGCTAATGGATGTTCGCTATTTTGATTGATAGAAGCTATTTTACCAAGCACCTCTATTTCAGTTCCTTCTTTTACCACGATTTTTTCTAGGGATGGTTTTCCTTCAGTTATAGTACCTGTTTTATCGGTAATTAAAACATCAATTTTATTCATGTTCTCAATGGCTTCTGCATTTTTGATCAATACACCATTTTGTGCGCCTTTACCAACACCAACCATAACCGACATTGGTGTTGCCAAACCTAATGCACAGGGACAAGCGATGATTAAGACTGCAATTGCATTTACAAAAGCATAAACTAATTTCGGTTCTGGCCCAAATTGCCACCAAATTACAAAGGTAATTAGCGAAACTAAAACAACAATTGGCACAAAATACTTAGCCACTTTATCTACTACATTTTGTATTGGAGCACGAGACCGACTTGCATCGCTTACCATTTGCACAATTTGAGATAACAATGTTTCTGAACCTACTTTTTCGGCTACCATTAAAAACGATTTGTTGCCATTTATAGTTCCCGAACTTACTTGATCAGCTACATCCTTATCTACAGGAATTGGTTCGCCTGAAATCATCGATTCGTCAATTGTACTACTGCCTTCAGTTATTTTTCCATCCACAGGAATTTTTTCTCCAGGTTTTACTCTGATAATATCTCCTTTATTAATATCGTGAATAGAGATTACTTTTTCTTCACCATTAACAACTAAAGTAGCTTGAGTTGGTGCTAGTTTTAGTAATTCTTTAATTGCACTACTAGTTCTGCTGTGTGCTTTTGCTTCTAACAATTGGCCTAATAAAACTAATGTTAGAACTACCACTGTCGCTTCAAAATACAAGTGAACTGTTCCGCTGCTTGTTTTGAATTCTGAAGGAAATATAGAAGGAAATAACATACCGAAAATGCTAAATAGAAATGCAACTCCTGTACCAATACCGATTAAGGTAAACATATTCAAATTCCAAGAAACTATTGATTTCCAAGCACGTTCAAAAAACATCCAACAGGCATAAAACACTACAGGAATTGTTAAAACGAATTGCACCCAATTCCAATATTTTAATTCCAATAATTTAAACAATGGATTGTTAGGAATCATTTCTGACATGGCAATTATAAACACAGGAATAGTGAATAATAATGATATTTTCATTTTTTTTACTAAGCCCAAATAGCTTTTATCTTCTTCGGTTCCTGTGGGTTGCATAGGCACTAAATCCATTCCACAAATAGGGCAGCTACCCTGTTGGTCTTCAATAATTTGTGGATGCATTGGACACGTATATTGTGTCTTTTGAGTTAATGAAGGTTGTTTTACTAAATCCATACCACATACAGGGCAATCGCCATCCTTGTCGTAAATCTTATCCCCTTCGCAATGCATTGGGCAATAATATTTTCCATTACTATTTAATGTTGAACTAGGTTTTATTTTTGGCTTTTCTTGCATCACCTCATTCGGCATTCCTATTTTATAACTTCCACCGTCTTTTTCTAAAGCGGCTTTTAAAGTTTCTAAAGGAATATGATTTTCCATTTCAATGGAGGCTGTTTTTTCTTCTAAATTTACCTCAGCACTAGTAACGCCTGGTATTTCGCTTAAAATTTTTTGTACATGGTTCTTACAACCATTGCAAGTCATTCCCGATATTTGATAGGTATGTTTCATTATCTGTTATATGAATTATTAATTGTATCAAGCATTAATAAATACGTGATACAATTTGTAAGTTTAATTTACAATTGGCTAATGGTATAATTTCCACCACCATTTTTTAATGCTGTAGCAAAAGTTTCCAATGGAATTTGAGTATCCATTTCTACAATTGCCTTCTTTTCTTGTAAGTTAACCTCAACATTTTTAACGCCTTGCACATTACTCAGCACTTTTTCGACGTGGTTACTACAGCCACCACAACTCATTCCTAATACTTCAAATTGATTTTTCATAATGTTGTTTTTTGAAATATAAAGTTCAGTAAATTAAATAACAGCCCTATTACACAATTGTTAGTTTAACTTACAACATTTAGAGTTTGTCAATTTGATTTCTGCTTTTGTCGCCCAAATTTTTAA
>JBBSRF010000081.1:0-10303 GCA_038243335.1 Sphingobacteriales bacterium | reverse complement strand
CCTGTTTTATCTCTAACAAGCTTGAAATGTGTCCTACAGCTCTGCTCATCTGGAAATTTTTCGCTAAACTCTAATAGTGTCATACATTAAATATAAGCATTTTTTATTACCTTAGGAAAGATTACGGACATTCAATTATTTAAATTTAAGATTTAAAGATACAATATTAGATATTAAACTCGTAGATCTGGTATAATGTCCGTATCTGAGTTCTAACATATTGGATCTTTGCCATCCAAAAACTCCTTTTGGTGGAGAAAAATGAATGTTTGATTGAGAAGACATTCTGAAGTTGTTAATGAGGTGTCGTTTGTAAATTTACAACCTAAATATTGGAAAATTAGCTACATAAAAGATAATATTAAATTATATTTGATGATTATGGCCATCACTCAAAAAACTCCCATAGAAAAGATCATTGCTCCTGTAAATAGGTTCATTCATTTGGAATATACGAGTGGAGTCATTTTATTAATTACGGTTATCATTGCCATCATCTGGGCTAATAGTTCTCCTGAATCCTATCACCAAGTATGGGAAATTAAACTCACAGCAGGACTTGGAGAATCAGTTTTAAGCCAACCTTTGCATATTTGGATTAATGATGGGTTAATGGCAATATTCTTTTTTGTGATTGGTCTTGAACTCAAGCGAGAATTTATCAATGGAGAGCTTTCCAGCTTTCGTAAAGCATCATTACCCATGGGTGCAGCGCTTGGTGGAATGATTTTTCCTGCGCTTATTTATGTGATGGTAAATTATGGCACAAGTTCAACAAGAGGATGGGGAATTCCTATGGCAACAGATATTGCCTTTGCCCTTGCTTTGTTGTCTATGGCTGGCAAACATATTCCTACATCGGTAAAGGTATTTCTTTCTGCCTTGGCTGTTGCTGACGATCTTGGCGCAGTGTTAATAATTGCATTTTTTTATACAACAGATGTTAACTATACCGCATTTGGAATAGCAATTATCTTCTTTGTTGCGCTTATTGTTGGTAACCGATTGGGTGTTAGAAACAGCTTATTTTATCTTATTTTAGGCATTTGTGTTTGGTTAGGCTTCCTCTTTTCCGGGATACACGCAACCATTGCAGGTGTTTTGGTTGCCTTTACTATACCAGCTGCCACAAGGATAAATGAAGAAGTGTATTCTTCAAACCTTAAAAAATTAACTAAAGAATTTGAAGAAGAAATACCAAGTAATAGTACACTAACTACACCAGAACAACATGAAACTATACAGCATGTTAAAAATTTAAGCTTAGCAGCAGAAACGCCCTTACAAAAAATTGAGCTTGCCCTACACCCATGGGTTGCTTTTGTGATTATGCCATTATTTGCGCTTTCCAATGCAGGCATCATTATACATAGCGATTTTTTTAGTTCTATTATCAATACCGTTTCTATTGGTGTGATCCTAGGCCTTGTAGTTGGCAAGTTTTTAGGTATTATGTTATTCACTTGGTTAATGATCAAATTCGGAATAGCTACGCTACCTCAAGGTGCGAGCTGGCGGCACATTTTTGGAGTCGCCTTGCTTGGAGGGATTGGTTTTACCATGTCACTTTTCATTAGTGGGCTAGCCTTCGTTGATCAAGAGTTTGTTGAACAAGCAAAATATGGAATATTAATTGCTTCTATTTTGGCAGGTATTTTAGGCACCTTGGTTTTAAGAGGAAGTAAATCAATTTCTACATCATAGTTTTGACATACAACCACGAGAATAAACATACTTGCTGACCAATAATATGTTGTAGCTGATCAACAGCGGCATTACCCGAAACTACAGTACGTTAATCTTAACCAATATTTACTATAAATTTTAAAAACTTTTCTGTTTTCTCTACTTCTCTAATGCCACAATAGTTGCTAAACGAATGACCAAACTTCCAAAATCACCAAATTGGATATTTTCTTTAGCAGGAACACCTGTTGTTTTATTTAACAATACCAATAGAAACTAAACAGATGTAACCATTAATAAGCATAAAAATGAAGGATGGCAGGGAATCTAAAAATTTATCTTTCATTTTTACTCTCACCACAAAACCTATCATCATCAATAAAGAGAGTCCGCCTGAAGAAATGACTAGGGCAGTATTCCATAATAAACCTACCAATAGGCCTGTTCCTCCAAGCAATTGCAATAATCCAATCATATTTCGAAATTTAGCCAATTTATACCTTTCAAACTCCGCTCTCATTTTTGATTTTGTAAAAAATGTTAATCCATAATAAAGAAAAGAGAAACCTGATACTAAAATTAATATTTTGATCAGCATCAAATTTTAATTAAACCGGAATGAAACCACGCAACAAATAAAGACAGCACCAATAAAATAAATGATGGAACATACTTTATTATTGGGTTTTTAGCCCTGATATGTGCAATTTGTGCGCATATCATTAATCCGGCCATTAAAAGAGAAGGGATTAAAACCAGTTCAGGATACCAAATACCTGTAACTAATAATGTAGACAGTGCAATTTTACTGGCACCCACAAAATTTCTTAATAGGTCTGGAATACCGTATTGTTTAAATTCTTTAACAATATTATCATAACGGATGATCCAAACATAGCATATGGATAGCGCTATAACGAGCTGAGCGCAATTTGACAGTGTATACATATTGGAGATTAAATTTAAGTTTAATTGTTATCCTTTTCTTTTTTTAAGTGCTGTTGACTTTTTTGGACAGAAAAAAGAGTTACTGCAAAACCAACATACAATATTACCACGATCAACGTTAGAATAATCAAGTCTAAATTTTCCATGCTAGTCTTTCTTTTTAAGGTTTAAATAAATAAGTAACCCGATCATAGTAGGTGGCCATAAACCTATAAAAATAGCTCTGTCATGATCTTTAAGGATGACATAGTAATACTCTGAAATGAAAATGATTGCTACAATCATAGTCAGAATGGCAAATTCGAAAAGGGAAATTTTTTTCATCAAATTAAATTTTAAATTGTATATAAGTATAGAGTTACCAATTTTTAAATCGACAATAGAAGGTCGTATGAATGTTAAGATTTTTAGTCCGTGTTCAAAACAACTTTTAAAGATAAGATTTATTATTACTAGGGTCATAACCTACTAGTAAGGCAAGGATTGGGGACTTAATTATGCCCGCTTAATATCGCATACTTCTTTGCAGAAAAGAATTATATTTGGAATATTAGTTCAGCAATTTAGATATAAATAATCCATAATTTTCTATATTATTAAAAAAATTTATTAATCTGGATTTAACTTAACTATCTCGTCAAAGAAAAGTCCATTATGTAATTTACGTTTGACAAGAATAACCAGTTTATTATGTTAGCTTTAGCAAATGTGCTAAGGAATTACCTGCCATTGCATGCTGTTTCTTACCTCCAACACTTTGCATAACAAAACAAATTAACGTTTGTATTTAAAAAAATGAAAAAAAATAATACAGATGAAGTCGTTATTCCTCCTACTGTTGAAAAAATGACAGAAGCGCAAAATGCTGAATTGATTATCGCCAACAAAGAGATTGCCTTACAAAATGAAGATAAAGAGCATCGAGCAGCAGAACTTTTAATTGCTAATAAAGAACTTGTTTTCCAAAATAAAGAAAAAGAAAAACGAGCAGCCGAGCTGATCATTGCAAACAAGGAACTTGCTTTCCAAAACGAGGAAAAAGAAAAACGTGCAGCCGAACTTTTAATTGCCAATAAAGAACTTATTTTTCAAAATAAAGAAAAGGAAAAACGTGCAGCCGAGCTGATCATTGCAAACAAGGAACTTGCTTTCCAAAACGAGGAAAAAGAAAAACGTGCAGCAGAACTTTTAATTGCCAATAAAGAACTTGTTTTTCAAAATAAAGAAAAAGAAAAACGTGCAGCAGAGCTTATTATTGCGAATGAGGAACTTGCTTTCCAAAATAAGGAAAAAGAAAAACGAGCTGAGGAGTTAATCACTGCAAACAAGGAGCTTAAAAATGCAGAAGAAGATATAAGAATTCTTAATGAGGAACTCGAACAAAAAGTAATTGATCGAACTGCTCAACTTGAGTTGGTGAATAAAGAATTAGGTTCATTTTCGTATTCAGTATCGCACGATCTAAGATCACCAATTAGGGCCATCAATGGATATTCAAAAATATTGATGGAAGATTACGCTGACAATCTAGATGAAGAAGGTGTAAAAATACTCCAGTCGGTAATTAATAATTCTAAAAAAATGGGCTTATTAATTGATGATTTATTGGCATTTTCTAAATTAGGGCGTAAACCAGTAACTGTAGCAGAAATTGACATGAACGCTCTTGTTCAATTAATCCGAGAAGAAATTACTTTTGATGAAGGGGATTTAATTCCTAATTTTATAATTGAAGTACTTCCTGCAGCATTTGGTGATACTTCATTGATTAAACAAGTTTGGATTAACTTAATTTCTAATGCAATTAAATATTCTGGCCAAAAAAATAGCATTCAAATAGAAATTTCCGCTTATCAGGAAGATAATATGATTGTTTATAGTGTAAAGGATTACGGGGCGGGTTTCGATATGCAATACTATGACAAATTGTTTGGAGTTTTTCAAAGACTCCATTCACAAGAAGAATTTGAAGGTACTGGTATAGGCCTTGCAATTGTTGAAAAAATTGTTCATCGCCATCAAGGAACGGTATGGGCAGAATCAGAATTGAACAAAGGAACTTCTTTTTATTTCAGTTTACCTACTACAAACATCAACTAATATGGATTACGAAAACATAGAAATACTATTTGCTGAGGATAGCTTAGACGATGCAACACTAACCATTAGGGCACTCAAAAAAAGTGGTTGCACCAATAAACTTTTGCATGTAAAAGATGGTGTAGAAGCATTAGATTTTATGTACTGCAGAGGAACTTTTGCCGAACGTAATAAATTGCAATTTCCTAAGCTCATCTTGCTAGATCTAAAAATGCCTAAAGTGTCTGGCATCCAAGTATTGGAACAATTAAAAGCTGACCCCGCTTTGAAATCCATTCCTATTGTAATGCTTACTTCCTCAAATGAGAGTCCAGATATTGAAAAATGTTTTGCCCTAGGTGCCAATAGTTATATCGTAAAACCAGTAGATAGCGATAATTTTTTTCATGCCATCAAAGAAATCGGGCTGTATTGGATGATCTATAGTCAACCGCCCAATTTACAGCCATGAAGTCTAAATTAAAAATTTTAATTCTAGAAGACAATGGAACTGATGTAGATTTGCTCTTGCGGGAGCTGAATAAGTCTGATTTAGATTTTATCAGTTTCACCATTCAAACAAAACAAGATTATCAAACCTCTCTGGCTGAATTTAAGCCACACTTGATTCTTTCTGATTATTCACTGCCCGCTTTCGACGCCGTTAGTGCTTTTAACATTAAAGAAGAAATTTGCAGTCATGTACCCTTTATTATTGTTTCTGGGTTTATTGGAGAAGAAAATGCAATTGATCTCATTAAAAATGGTGTTACAGATTATGTTTCTAAGGAGAGGCTTTATACGCTAGTTACTAAAATAAAAAGAGCGCTTGGTGACGCTGAAGAAAAAAAGGAAAAAAAGGTTACTGCTGAAAAACTTGCTCTAAAATCGGCTGAACTACTCGCCTTAAATCAGCAGTTAGAAGTTAGGGTAACTAAAAGGACGAAAGAATTAGCAGCAAGCGAATTGCTTTTTCGTAAAATGATGGAAACCATTCCACAAATTGCATGGACAAACACTATAGCTGGCGAAGTGGTGTATTATAACCAAAGATGGTACGATTATACTGGCTTGGATAAAAACGAAACTCAACAGAGTGGATTTAGGTCGGTAATCCATCCGAGTGATCAACGTGATAGCATCAAAAAATACCAATCCATTATTTCTGGAATTGAAGGTGGAGAATTCCAGATTCGTGGTAAAAAAAATAATGGTCAATATCGTTGGCACCTCATTAGGCTTATGCCCATTCTAAATGAACAAGACGTTGTTCAGCTCTGGGTAGGCACAGCTACTGATATTGAAGAACTTCGTTTATTGCAACAACAAAAGGATGATTTTATAAGCATTGCCAGTCATGAACTAAAAACACCAATTACTACGCTAAAAGCATGCTTACAATTATTAGATCGACTTAAGGAAAATCCAGCATCTGCTATGCTACCCAAGCTAATTTCTCAAGCCAATCATAGTATGGCTAAGGTTAATATAATGATAGAAGATCTTCTAAACGCTAGCATGGCTAATGAAGGTCAATTACAAATTCGTCCGAAAAAAATATTACTTACCGAATTGATTGCAGACTGTTGTATAGATGTACGTACTGAAGGAATTTATGAGCTTATTACAGAGGGCCCATCAACATTATGCGTATATGCAGATGCCATAAGAATAGAACAAGTAATTACGAATTTTGTAAATAATGCCATCAAATATGCTGCTGATTCGAAGCAGATTAAAATATTAACAGCAATTAAAGATGGAATGGCGATGGTTTCTGTTAAAGATCAAGGGCAAGGAATTCATCCTGATAAATTGCAACATCTTTTCGATCGTTATTATAGGGTAAACGGAAGCGAAAGTCATTACAATGGCCTAGGTTTGGGACTTTATATTTGTTCAGAAATTATCAAAAAACATAATGGTAATATTGGCGTAGAAAGCGAATTAAATACAGGTACCACTTTTTGGTTTACATTACCATTGGCCTAATAAATTGGAATTAGCCCTTTTTTAAAAAGAAAAAAATTGCTAAAATAAAAGTGCTGTAAAAACAAAACCCCGTAAATTATTCATACAAGGATTTTGTTAATTTTTGATGCTTAAAGTTGTGGTCCCGAAGGGAATCGAACCCATATCTAAAGTTTAGGAAACTTCTATTCTATCCGTTGAACTACGGGACCATTATTATATTTTATCGCACCACACTACCCTCTTCAAACTTTGTAGCAGGAGCAACAAAAGTAAGTTTGCCTTCTGAGTCTTCGGCCATTAAAATCATGCCTTGAGATACAATTCCTTTAATCTCTCTTGGTGCCAAATTAACCAATAAACTTACCTGCTGACCAATAATTTCTTGTGGCTGGTAATACTCTGCAATACCCGAAACTACAGTACGCTCATCTAAACCAGTGTTTACTGTAAGTTTTAAAAGCTTCTTTGTTTTCTCTACTTTTTCTGCTGCAACGATAGTTGCTACACGAATATCCATCGTTCCAAAATCATCAAATTGAATATTTTCCTTGGCAGGAACTAATGTTGCATTTGCTAATGCATTTGCTGTTTTGCTGTTATTTAACTTGTCTATTTGCGTTTGTACTTCTTCATCTTCAATCTTTGCAAATAACAAAGTTGGTTCATTCAATTGATGACCGCGTTTTAATAAATGAATTGTACCTGCATCTTCCCATTGGTGTCCGCCATAGTTCAGCATTTTCATCAAATTATCTGCTGTAAATGGTAAAAAGGGTTCAATTAAAATCTCTAAATTTGCTGCAATTTGCAAACTAATAAATAAAATTGTTCTTACCCTATCTTCATCTGTTTTAATCACTTTCCAAGGTTCAGTATCAGCAAGATATTTATTACCTAAACGGGCAACATTCATTACCTCACTTAATGCTTCTCTAAATCGATAATTTTCTATAGATGCACTAATCTTTGCAGGATATGCTGCCAATTCAGCTATCACCGCATGATCTTGCTCCGTTAACTCCATACAGGTGGGCACTTTACCTTCAAAATATTTATGGGTAAGTACCATCACTCGATTAATAAAATTACCAAAAACAGCAACTAGTTCATTATTATTACGGGCTTGAAAATCTTTCCAAGTAAAGTCATTGTCTTTAGTTTCTGGTGCGGTAGCCGTTAATACATAACGTAAAACATCCTGTTTATCCGGGAAATCAACTAAGTATTCATTTAACCAAACCGCCCAATTTTTAGAGGTTGATATTTTTTGACCTTCCAAATTTAAAAACTCATTTGCAGGCACATTATCAGCTAAAATATAATCACCATGTGCCATCAGCATTGCTGGAAAAATAATACAGTGAAATACAATATTATCTTTGCCAATAAAATGAACTAATTTGGTTTCGTCATCTTTCCAATAAGCTTCCCAATTACACTTTTCATCCTCCATTGGGCTGATGTAATATTCTTCAGCTTTAGGATTCCATACATCAAGAGTAGCATAATTGCAAAGCTCTTTTGTTGCCGAAATATAACCGATAGGTGCATCAAACCAAACATACAATACCTTTCCATCTGCATCTTTAATTGGCACTTTTACACCCCAATCTAAATCTCTTGTCATGGCTCTTGGCTGTAAGCCCGCATTTAACCAACTTTGGCATTGACCATAAACATTTGGTCGCCATTCTTTATGGCTTTCTATATATGTACGTAGTTTATCTTCGTATTTATCCAATGGTAAAAACCAATTTTTTGTTTCTTTACGTATTGGTGGTTCACCAGATAGGGTAGATTTTGGATTAATTAAGTCGGTAGCATTTAAGGTGCTTCCACAGTTCTCACACTGATCGCCATAAGCGTTTTCATTACCACACCTCGGACATGTACCTGTAATGTAACGATCAGCTAAAAACGTTTGAGCTTTTTCATCAAAATATTGTTCTGTAACTTCTTCTGTAAAAACACCATCATCATATAACTTTTTAAAGAAAGCGCTAGCTGTTTGGTGGTGAGTTAAAGAAGAGGTACGATGGTAAATATCAAAAGAAACGCCAAATTCCTGAAATGAATCACCAATAATTTTATGGTATTTATCTACAACTTCTTGTGGCGTAATGCCTTCTCGCTTGGCTTTTAAAGTAATTGGAACACCATTTTCATCAGATCCACAAATAAATTTTACATCTTTATTATTGGAACGTAAGTAGCGCACATAAGTATCTGCAGGCAAATAAACCCCTGCTAAGTGCCCAATATGTACTGGTCCATTTGTGTAAGGCAATGCTGCCGTTACGGTATATCTTTTAATTTTACTGTTATCCAAAACTATTTATTTATTTTGCAAATATAAGTGTTTTAACTATGATTAAACAGTCCGACTATTTAAAAAAAGGAGACAAAATTGCAATTGTTTGTCCGGCAAAGAAATTACCTAAAAATATTGACTTTGGCATCGCCATGTTAAAAGAGTGGGGTTTAGAAGTTGTTATTGGCAACACGGTTAATGGTGCTTATCATCAATTTAGCGGAACCGATAGTGAAAGAGCTTCAGATTTGCAACAATATTTAGATGATAAAAGTGTAAAAGCCATTATTGCAGCTAGAGGGGGTTATGGCACCATCCGGATTATTGATGAATTAGATTTTACGATTTTTAACGAATGCCCTAAATGGTTAATCGGTTTCAGCGACATTACTATTTTATTATCTCATGCTTTAGCGAAGTTGAATGTACAAAGTATACATGGTCAAATGCCTTATACTTTTGAAGACAGTACACCCGAAGCATTAGAAAGCTTGCATAAAACATTATTTGGAGAAGAAGTGATTTATGAATATGAAAGCAGTGTTGACTGTAGAAATGGAGACACGGAAGGTATTTTAATAGGCGGTAATTTGAGTTTGTTAATCGCTGTTGAAGGTTCTGAATCTGAAATGGATTATACAGATAAAATCCTTTTTTTAGAGGATGTTGGCGAACACGAATATTCGATAGATAGAATGATGAGATTGTTGAAAAGAGCAGGAAAATTAGCCAATCTTAAAGGTTTAATTATTGGTGCTTTTAACGAAATTTCCGAAGAAAAAATCTCTTTTGGACAAACACCTGAAGAAATAATTTGGGATTTAGTAAAGGAATATAATTATCCGGTTTGTTTTAATTTTCCGACAGGGCACATTAATGACAATAGGGCTTTAGTACTTGGCAAAAGTGTATCATTAAAAGTAAATAATAATAAAGTTAAGTTTTTATAAATATGGCAATTTTAGATCGTTTAAGTAATTACCGCAACACAGGATTATTAATTCTTAGAGTTGGTTTAGGTGTAATGATGATTACGCATGGCTTTCCGAAGTTAGCGGGTGGGCCAACTGGTTGGGAAGGTTTAGGTGGGAGTATGAAAGTTATTGGCATTAACTTTTTACCAATGTTTTGGGGTTTAATGGCTGCAGTTGCAGAAGGTATTGGCGGTCTATTTTTAATTTTAGGTATCTTCTTTAGACCTGTTAATATTTTACTGGTTAGTACAATGGCTATAGCAACATTAGTTCATTTTGGCAAAGGAGATGGTTTAAATGGTGCTGCTCACGCTATAGAATTAGGTATTGT
>JBBSRF010000080.1:0-10321 GCA_038243335.1 Sphingobacteriales bacterium | reverse complement strand
ATAATTACTTTTACTCATCGTTATTTGAATTTTGCAACTCTAAATTACGATAAATTTAAGAAGCCATTAATTTGGCTTCTTTTTTAATTGTTTTTATCGGACAACAATGATTTAGATTGATTTTTTAAACTCTTTTTTTTACGCTATCGATCACTGTTTTTAAAATTGCTCTTGTACTTGGAGCCCACCATTGTTTCAACATTACTGCTAAATCTGCACGCTGATCTGCACTTGTAATTTCAATTAATTCTCTGCGAATATTTACTTTACTTTGCGACCATGTGGTTTTCTCAAATGCCATATATTTTCTAACTCTACGTTCTGCTGCGGTTAAAATGCTTTCAGACTTTACCAATTCATCTACTAAACCAATTGCTAAAGCTTCCTCAGGATTAAATAACTTTCCTTCCAATAAACTTCTAGTTGCATTAGCTTTACCTAACCAGAAAGAGTAAAGATTAAATATGCAATTAGGTATAATAATTCCTACTGGGACTTCGTTTAAGCCAATAATATATTTACCTTCTGCCATTACTCTCGCATCGCAAGCTAAAGCAATTACGCAACCACCAGCAGGGCTATGACCATTAATTGCCGCTACCATTGGTTTTTTAAATGCCGTAATTTTTGCAGTAAAGTTTAAAAATAAATGCCAAAAGCTTTTAGCTTCTTCTTCATTATAATCATAAAGTTCTATTAAATCTAATCCAGCTGAGAAGAAGTGCTCTCTTCCTGTAATCATAACACCTCCAATAGTAGAGTCATTTTCAATATTGGTTAACATATCAGATAATTCTGTAACCATTTCTCGATTTAATGAATTAGCCTTTCCTCTGTTTAGGGTGATAATTGCTAAATGATCTTTTACTGTAACCTCAATTGTTTTCATATTTTATTGTTTTGATAAGTAAGTATAACTTTTCTGGCTATGTTTCCAAAAACAAAGTTTTATAATACAAGTATTTACCTACTAGCCGTTATTTTATTTAAATTAAAATTGATTTTTAAACATCATACTTTCAACAGGTTTGGTCGTTTTATTGTTGTATTTAGCTCCATCTTTTGTGTTATACATATTCTCAATTTTACCGTCTACAACAAAATAAATTAGTTGCCCAATAGGCATTCCTGCATAAATTTTTACTGGCTGTGCGCAAGAGATTTCCAAAGTCCAGGTATTGCAAAAACCTACATCACCTTTGCCAGCGGTGGCGTGGATATTTATACCTAATCTGCCTGTGCTACTTTTTCCTTCTAAAAAAGGAACATTTGCATGAGTTTCAGTATATTCTAATGTAACGCCTAAATATAAAGTGCCGGGTTGTAGCACAAAACCATCCTTGGGAATTTCGAAATGAGTAATTTTATTGTGTGCTTTTGAATCTAAAACTCTGTCGTTGTAAGTTGCTAAATTCTTGCCCAAATGTACATCGTAAGAATTTGTGCCTAAACATTTTTGATCAAATGGTTCAATTATTATAGTGCCTTTTTCTATTTCCTCGAGGATGCGTTTATCTGAAAGTATCATTTTATAAAGTATTTCCGACTAAATTATGATTAATTTAAGATACTTTTGTATTGATTTTCTAAATAAGACATGCCAATAGTTTTTAATAAAAAAATTGATGATCAATCTGTACTTGCTGTATGGAAAATTGAGGAAACAGAAGAAGAACTTATAGTCAACTTACAGTTGAAAGAACATGAGTTAGCTGTAATCGAGTCTTTAGGTAATGGGAAAAGAATGTTGCACTGGTTAAGTACACGCGTACTTTTAAGGACCATGTTAAATACTTCTGATTATATCGATTGCCAAATGGATGAACACGGCAAGCCTTATTTAGTTAACTCTAGCAAACACATTTCCTTAAGCCATTCTTACGATTATGCTGCAGTTATTATTAGCGATGGTAAAAAAGTTGGTGTAGATATAGAGCTAATTAAGCACAAAATTAAAACCATTAAACATAAATTTCTATCTGATGTAGAACTTGCACAAAAGCAAATTGGAGATAATACCAATGGTTTATATGTATGTTGGTGCGCAAAGGAAGCAATTTACAAATGGCACGGTAAAAAGGGTTTAGAGTTCAAAAGAGATATTCATATTAAACCTTTTAAATTAGGTGAGGAAGGTACGTTACATGCTTTAGTAGAATTGCCTAATGGAACTAAAGAGTTAACTATAAATTATTTCAAAACGAAAGACGGATATATGCTTGGTTATGTAGTCGCTCCTTAATTCCAAAATAGCATTGATATCAAAATTAATTGTGATGAACAAGAAGGTGAAGTTTATTGATTGGGGTTTAACTGATTATCAAGATGCTTGGGACAGACAAGAGCAGGTATTTAACCAAACTGTCGCATTAAAAGGTAAAAATAGAACTGAGAATACTCAATTTTCTACGCCTAATTACCTCATTTTTAATGAACATCAGCACGTTTATACCTTAGGCAAAAGCGGACATCCTGAAAATTTATTATTAGATGAGCAAGGTTTAAAAGATAAAAAAGCTACTTATTATAAAATCAACCGAGGTGGTGATATCACCTATCATGGTCCTGGGCAGATTGTTGGTTATCCGATATTAGATTTAGATAATTTTTTTACTGATATCCATTTATACCTTAGAACATTAGAAGAAGCTGTAATTTTAACTTTAGCAGATTATGGTATTGCTGCTGGTAGATATGATGGTTTTACTGGTGTTTGGCTAGATGCAGATAATGAAAAGGCTCGTAAAATTTGCGCTTTAGGTGTAAGATGTAGTCGTTGGGTGACCATGCATGGTTTTGCATTCAATGTAAACGCAGATTTAAATTACTTCAAAAATATTGTTCCTTGTGGCATTGATGACAAAGATGTAACCTCAATGCAAAGAGAATTAGGTTATACCTTAAATATGGAAGAAGTAAAAGATAAATTGAAAAACCATATTGCTGAGCTTTTTAAAATGGAATTATACTAGTTATGAAGAACATAGCTGTTAAAGATTTGAATAAATATTTCATTCCAAATACAGATGGTGGCGCTCATCAAAATTGGTTGAATACAATTAAGCTAAATAGCTACGATAGTGTTACTTTATTAGAAGTTGCTAAAGGTATGGTTAAATTTAGCTCTAATGCTAATACAGAATATCTACAAGATTTGTTAGGAGTAGACAACATCAATAAAAATTTGGTGAATCTTGGGTTGAAAAATCATCAGCCTTTGAATTATTTTACTGCTGCAGCGCTGATGACTTGCTTAAAGCCTAAGAATGTCGGTGAAGAAGCTTGGATTGCTGAGCTAAGTAAAATGCCAATTGAAGTTTACCGTGAAAAATGTGAAGAAGCTCATTTGAGACTAAAGAACAATACTTCATTTATTCAAATTTTTGATTTTAAGAATTTATCTCTCGATATACAAAAAATTTGGTCTGATAAATTGGTAGCTTCCACAACAGAAACGTATGGAAAATTGATGCAAAGAATTTGCGACAAGAATTTTGAGCCAGCAACTCAAGTAATTTTAGAAAGTATAATGGAATGGCCAATGTTTTATCCTAACAATAAAACTCAGTTTAATCATCTAGGACAAAAAGGAGGTTCTACAGCTTTTGTGCTAACAGATGCATTTTATGCTGCAACAAAAACAGGAAGTAAACTAGCTTGTGCATTTTTCTTTAACAACTTAAGTTCAGCTGAAAATGCATTTATCCAAAAGAATTTTGGGGCATTAGAAGGTAACATCATTACCAACAAAGGTTTTAGATTAAAACTAGCGGAAGTATTAAATTAAAACGGTACTTCTATTTGTACTGTATATTGTTCATGATCAGTGTTTAAACACTTAACTCTTTGTGTAAAATATTCTTATGTTTTAGTTTAAATATTATCTTTACCTAAACTAAAAGCAAAAATTTATGATTATTCTTCTGATTACTCATCTGCAACATCTGGCATATTCGCTGGTATTGGTGCAATGTTCATTATTATTTATTTAGCTATTATTATTGTAGCTATCGCTGGTATGTGGAAAGCTTTTGAAAAAGCTGGGAAACCAGGATGGGCAGCAATTATTCCATTTTATAACATTTATATTATGATTGAGATTGTAGGTAAACCTACCATTTGGTTGTTGTGGTGTTTAATTCCATGTGTAAACTTCATTTTTATTATTTGGATTTATAATTTAATTAGCAAAAGTTATGGTAAGTCTGAAGGATTTACTGTAGGGTTAGTGCTTTTAGGATTCGTTTTCTGGCCAATATTAGGGTTTGGAGATGCTAAATATCTAGGTCCTTCTGCTGCAGAATCTCAAAATCCATTTGGAGGCGGCAATAACAATTTTAACAATCCAAATGATCAGTTTAATCAACCACCAAATCAAGGAGTCTAAATAGAATTGTTAGTATTATCCACTTATATTTTATCCACTTTGTCTTTGATATTAGGCAAAGTGGATATTTATTTTATACCCTGTCCATTTAAATATTTAACAAGTTTTGATTGCCTTGGCTGTGGCTTTCAAAGATCTTTTTTTAGATTATTGGAGGGAGATTTTATTTCAAGTTTAATAATTTATCCTCCGACAATTCCATTTGTGTTAAGTGTAATAGCAGGAATATTCACTACTCTTTTGAAGGGCAATTCTAACTCTAAAATTTTAAAGTCAATGTATTTTGCGACAGGTATAATTATGGTCGTTAATTATATTTATAAAATCGCTACGCATCAATTGCATTAAAATCTTTCCAAATTAATTATTCTTAAATTTGATTATGAATTTTAATTTAATTTTTTTGTCATTATGCTTATTATTTACTTGCGATATCAATACAAAAAATTCTATGCCTAGTAAAAATACAAAGATTGATGCCAATAAACCTATAACTTACTTAGCTTTAGGCGATTCATATACCATTGGAGAAGCTGTAACTCAAATAGAATCTTTTCCGTATCAATTAGTTAATCAACTAACAAGCGATGGAATAGTGTTGTCATCACCAAAAATTATTGCTAAAACTGGTTGGACTACCAATGAATTACAAACTGCAATTAAAGCAGAAAGTGTTACTCAAAATTATGATATCGTCACTTTATTAATTGGAGTGAATAACCAATATAGAGGTAACTCGCCAATAACCTATCGCAAAGAATTTAAGGAATTACTACAAACAGCTATTAATTTTGCAGGAAAGAATAAAAATAGGGTTTTTGTGATTTCAATCCCAGATTGGGGCATAACCCCTTTTGGAAAAGCTAGCGGTAAAGATGTGAAAAACATAGGATTAGAAATTGATACTTTTAATGCCATTGCAAAGGAAGAAACCTTGACAATGGATATCAGTTTTACAGATATTACACTAGGTTCCAGAAATGCTGCTACAGATTTAGCCTTAGTTGCCTCAGACGGTTTGCACCCCTCTGGTCAAATGTATGCAGAATGGGCTAAAAAAGTTGCTCCTTCAGTGATAAAGGCATTAAAATAACTGTCTTTATTGTGTGATAAATTAACACTCTGGCAAGCTTAATGGAATATTTGTAGCTAAACCACCATCAGAAGTTTCTTTGTATTTAGAATTCATATCTAAAGCCGTTTCCCACATGGTATTTACTACGGCGTCTAAACTTACCTTTGCCTTATCAGGATTACTTTGTAAAGCCAATTGACTTGCGGTAATTGCTTTAATTGCGCCCATTGTATTGCGTTCGATACAAGGGATTTGAACTAATCCGCCAATTGGATCACAAGTTAAGCCCAAATGGTGCTCCATTGCTATTTCTGCAGCCATTAAAACTTGACGCTGAGAGCCGCCTAAAACCTCTGTTAAAGCTGCGGCAGCCATTGCTGACGAAACCCCAATCTCTGCCTGACAACCACCCATGGCTGCGGAAATTGTAGCTCCTTTTTTAAATATACTTCCGATCTCAGAAGCGCAAGCTATAAACTGAATGATTTTATCTTCATGATAACCATCACAAAAAGCCATGTAATATTGCAAAACTGCAGGAATTACCCCTGCTGCACCATTAGTTGGAGCTGTTACCACTCTACCAAAGGCTGCGTTTTCTTCATTCACTGCCAAAGCGAAACAACTTACCCAATCTAATATATAATTGAAACCGTTGCCGCCATTTTTAATTGCAAGTAACCAACTATCGTAATCTGTATAAGTCTGTGTGCCTATTAAGCGTGTATTTAATTTCGAAGCTCTTCTGGCTACATCTAATCCGCCAGGTAAGATACCACCAGTATGGCAACCACGATAAGTACAGTTTTTAATTACTTCAAAGTGTTTGAGGATACCCACTTTAGTTACAATCTCAGGTCGCCAAGCAGCTTCATTCTCCAATACTATATCACTTACTTTTAAACCTGTAGATAAACACCAATGTAAGAGATCATTTGCTTTTTCTATGGGAAAAGGTAAATCGACTTGTTCCTTTTCACTCCCATTTTCTCCTTCTTTTACTACGAACCCGCCACCAACAGAATAATAGGTTTCAGAAAATGCTTTTCCAGTGGTTAAAAATGCCTGAAAAGTAACTGCATTTGGGTGAAAAGGTAAACTTTCCATAAAAAGGAAAATTAAATCTTCAGCATAAGAAAAATTAATTTCCTTGTTGCCATTTAAGTTAAGTTTTTGAGTTTCCTTAATAGATGCAACCGTACTGTCTATTGCATTTACATCAAAAGTTACCGGATCACCACCAGATAAACCTAATAAAATGGCAATATCTGTTCCGTGACCTTTTCCTGTTTTAGCCAAAGAGCCATAAAGCAATATTTTTGCTTGCACAACATCAGCCAACAAACCTTGTTTTTGCAAAGAAGCAGTAAATTGTTGTGCGGCTCTCCATGGTCCTAAAGTATGTGAACTCGAAGGACCTATTCCTATTTTAAAAATATCAAAAACTGAAATCTGTTCATTTGGCATACTAACAAAGCTAGGTAATTTAATGAGATTATAAAACGATGAGCGTGGTGTTTAACACGCTAATGTTTAGTTAGTATTACTGAACAGATTTTAAAATTGATTTTGTATCAATAAGTAAGTAGTGGCACTGATAAGCGAGTAAGTAGAACATGGTATTTTGATAATAAATCCTAGTGATGTAACTGAAATACAATAATTTTAAAGAAAAAACTAAAAAATGAAAAATATTTCTATTCCACTATTGATGATTTTAATCGCCTTAAATTTTACATCTTGCAAAAAATTAATTGATAGTATTGAGCCTAAAAGTTTTGTAGAAAAATTTTACGATAAAACATTAAATCACGAATGGATAGTAGACTCAATTCGATATACTAAATTTGATGAGAGTAAAAAATTAATTTCTGACGATATTAGAACTGTTGGAAAAATTATATTTCAAAAACCTATTCAAACAGAAAGCGACCCAGCTTTATATTATGGTCAAGGTTATATGATACATACTTATATGCAGAATGGTGCAAGTGTTGTAGATAAAAAAGCTTATAGACTTAAAAATTCTGGTACAGAAATTAAATACTTAGAAATAACGGAGAAACCTACAAATTCTGCTACTTTTAAAGGTTTTAATGAAGTGATTTTTGACATCCAACAACTCGATAAAAATAACTATAATTTGTATAGATATGAACATCTCCAAGATATTAGAAATGGCCAGTGGCAGGGATATTTAAGGAGTGTAATTAAAATGCATAGATAAATGCTTGGTTTAAAAATCAAATGCAATAATCTTTTCATCGCTTAACATTTTATCTACAAACTTTTTATGATTTTTGGGACTGCCAACAGCTACCCAGGTGCCTGTGATGATGCCATGCGCTAACTCTTGTTTGCCTCTATGTAATTTAAGTCTACTTGTTCTAATGTATTCTTCGTAATTTTCTAAGCTTTCGTTTTCGTATTTTTTTACAATGCGATAGGTTCTTTTGGTAAACTTACGTTCAACAAAATTTTCTAAATATGGAAAAATAAGTAAGGCTAATAAGACTACAACCGTAACACTAGTGGCTTGTTCTACATAACCAGCCCCAACTGCCATCCCAATTGCAGCAACAATCCAAATTACGCATGCAGTTGTTAAACCCTTAACTTGATTGTCTTCTTTAAAAATTACACCAGCTCCTAAAAAGCCTATTCCTGTTACAATATTAGATGCAATACGATCTTGACTGTTTAAGCCAATTTTAACTGAAAGTATGGTAAAAAGAGTAGCACCTAAACCAATCATGATCATCGTTTTTAGACCAGCTTGTTTACTTCTAAATTCTCTCTCTATACCAATTAAACCACAGAGTAATGTAGCTAATAAAAATTTATTCACTTCGCTTTGCGTGATAAAATGAGCATTTTCAAAAAAGTTTTGCATATAGCTAGATTTTGATAAAGAACTAATTTCGAGAATTATTTTTGAATAACAATTATAACTGCTCTAATATTTAACTAAACGCTTTTAGAAACATTAATGAAACAAAAAATCCCTCAAAACTTACGCTTTGAGGGATTTAATATAAATTAGTTCCCCTTTCGGGGATTTAGGGGTCTACATCATACCGCCCATGCCGCCGCCGCCCATTGGTGGGTGTGCGTGACCTGCACCTGCTTCTTCTGGTTCGTCTGCTAAAACAACTTCTGTTGTTAATAACATCGCTGCAATAGAAGCTGCATTCTCTAAAGCTACACGAGAAACTTTAGTTGGATCGATAACACCAGCACCAATTAAGTTTTCGTAAACATCAGTACGTGCATTGTAACCGTAATCTCCAGTTCCTTCTTTTACTTTTTGTACAACGATAGAACCTTCAATACCTGCATTTTCACAAATTTGACGTAATGGTTC
This sequence comes from Sphingobacteriales bacterium, assembly GCA_038243335.1. Classification (GTDB taxonomy): domain Bacteria; phylum Bacteroidota; class Bacteroidia; order Sphingobacteriales; family Sphingobacteriaceae; genus Pedobacter. Next base: position 1,495 of record JBBSRF010000080.1, on the reverse strand, counting down.
TTCAATTGCACGACGAATAATCTGGATACCAGTATTTTCATCTTCGTTAGCTCCTTTTAAGTCAGCTAAAGCAGCAACTGCACGAATAAAAGCAACGCCACCACCAGCAACAATACCTTCTTCTACAGCTGCACGAGTTGCATGTAAAGCATCATCAACACGGTCTTTCTTCTCTTTCATTTCAACCTCACTTGCAGCACCAACATAAAGTACAGCAACACCACCAGAAAGTTTAGCTAAACGCTCTTGTAATTTTTCTTTATCGTAATCAGATGTAGTAGTTTCGATTTGAGCTTTTATTTGACCAACTCTAGCTTTAATATCTTCTGATTGACCAGCGCCGTTAATGATAGTTGTATTGTCTTTGTCTACAACAATTTTTTCTGCAGTACCTAGATAAGTTAAATCAGCATTTTCTAATTTATAACCTCTTTCTTCAGAAATAACGATACCACCAGTTAAAATTGCGATGTCTTCTAACATTGCTTTTCTTCTGTCTCCAAAACCTGGTGCTTTAACAGCAACAACTTTCAGTGATCCACGGATCTTGTTAACTACTAATGTAGCTAATGCCTCACCATCTAAATCTTCAGCAATAATTACTAAAGGCTTACCAGTTTGAACAGTTTTCTCTAAAACTGGCAACAATTCTTTCATGTTGCTAATTTTCTTGTCGTAAATTAAAATGTAAGGGCTTTCTAATTCCGCCTCCATTTTATCAGCGTTAGTTACAAAGTATGGAGATAAATAACCTCTATCAAATTGCATACCTTCTACTGTTTTAACTTCAGTTTCAGTACCTTTTGCTTCTTCAACAGTAATTACACCATCTTTACCAACCTTGTTCATTGCTTCCGCGATTAAAGAACCGATTACATCGTCGTTGTTTGCAGAGATCGAAGCAACTTGTTTAATTTTATTGTTATCATCACCAACTGCTTGAGATTGCTTTTTCAAGTCGGCAACAACTGCGGAAACAGCTTTGTCAATACCACGCTTTAAATCCATAGGATTTGCACCAGCAGCAACGTTTTTAATACCAGTAGTGATAATTGCTTGAGCCAAAACAGTAGCAGTAGTTGTTCCATCACCTGCAATATCTGCAGTTTTAGAAGCCACTTCTTTAACCATTTGAGCACCCATGTTTTCTATTGGGTCTTTCAATTCAATTTCTTTAGCTACTGTAACACCATCTTTAGTAATTGCTGGTGAACCGAATTTTTTATCAATAATTACATTACGACCTTTTGGTCCTAAAGTTACTTTTACTGCATTTGCTAAAATGTCAACACCTCTTTTCAGGGCGTCACGTGCTTCAACGTTATATTTTACTTGTTTTGCCATTGTTTATATAGATTTGAGATATGAGATATGAGATATGACCGATCATACTATGCTAAAACACATCTAATTTTAATTAATTTTAAATGATTGATATAGGAAATGTTAATTACTGAATTCATTCATTTAAAATTCAGTCAGTCATTCCTTATTT
>JBBSRF010000079.1:0-10467 GCA_038243335.1 Sphingobacteriales bacterium | reverse complement strand
TGTCTGCTCCAAAAGAAATTCCAACACCAGTTAAATCTTTTAAACCAAACATCCCTGTTAAGTCATCGTAACGACCACCGCCACCAATGCTACCCATAGCAACTTCATTGGTTTTAACTTCAAAAATACAACCTGTATAATAATTTAATCCACGAGCTAAGGTAATGTCTAGCTGAAGGTTTAGGGTAGAATTAGGGTTTAGGGCTTTTACATAAACGAAAACTTTTTCAATTTCTTCAATACCTATTAAACCAATTTCTGAATTGGCTAAAACAGTTTTTAAACTTTCCAACTTGTCAAGATTTGAACCTTTCAACATAATAACAGGCTCTAATTTTTCAATGTCAGCCGTATTAAAACCACGTTCAATTAGTTCTTTCGTAACGCCTTCAAAACCAATTTTATCTAGCTTATCAATGGCAACCGTCATATCTATAATCAACTCTGGTTTACCAATAATTTCTGCTATGCCTGATAAAATTTTACGGTTATTGATTTTAATATCGAAATCTTTTAAGCCTAAATTTGTTAAGGCTTCTTGATAGATTAAAATAAACTCTGCCTCATTTAATAAAGAGGTAGATCCTACCACATCAGCATCACATTGATAAAACTCTCTATAACGCCCTTTTTGTGGCCGATCTGCACGCCATACAGGCTGTACTTGGAAGCGTTTAAAAGGAAAAGAAATTTCGTTTTGGTGCATCACCACGTACCTTGCAAAAGGAACTGTTAAATCGTAACGAAGAGCTTTTTCTGAAATGTCAGAAAGTATACTTTTACTGATTTTATTATCAAGTGACATTGAATCTTGAATTTGTTTAGTATCTTCATTACTTCCAAATGACTTATCAGCGCTTACATCATATTTTGGAATTGTAGGATTTGATTCATGATGTTCATTCTTTGTCATAGTTGATTTAAAGAAACTAAGATTAAGCTTATCTATTTTATCAAGCACTTTTTGACTCAAGAAATCTCCACTATTCAAAATCTTAAAAATCAGTTTATCACCTTCATCGCCATACTTACCAGTTAAGGTTTGCAAGTTTTCCATACTAGGCGTTTGAATTTCTGCATAGCCATATTTTTTAAAAACAGTTTTAATAGTCTCAAAAATATAGTTGCGTTTCACCATTTCTTGCGGCGAAAAATCTCTTGTTCCTTTTGGTAAACTTGGCTTGGTAATAGACATGGCGCAAAAGTACGAAAAAAGGGGTGGAAAATGTAAGATGGAAAACGGCAATTGTGTTCCATCTTACATTTCACATATTACATTACTTCTGCTTAGCAGCCCAAGCATCCATTTTTGCTTCAAACACACTTAAAGGCAAAGAGCCGTCTTTTAAAACTTCAGTATGGAAGTCCGAGATTTGAAATTTAGCACCCAACTCTTTCTCATATTTAGAGCGCAATTCTCTAATTTTCATAGCCCCAGTTTTGTAACCTAATGCTTGTGCTGGTATGCCCATGTACCTTTCAATTTCAGCAGTTGCGCCCTCTTCACTCATCGGTTCATTGTCCATCATGTATTTAATAGCTTCTTCACGACTCATGTTTTTAGTGTGAATAGCAACATCTACAACTAAACGTATGGCACGGTGCATCTCATCGCCCAAAGCGCCCATGTGTTGGTAAGGATCTTTATATAATCCCAATTCCTTTCCTAGCGATTCACAATACAATGCCCAGCCTTCTACATAAGCATTATGCCCACCAAAACGACGAAAATTAGGCAAAGTGGTATTTTCTTGTGTTAATGAAATTTGATAATGATGACCTGGAATAGCTTCATGTAGAAACAATGATTCCATACCTGAAGTGGTATTGAACTTAGTGGCATCCAATATAGGCACGTAAAATATACCCGGCCTTTTACCATCAGCAGAACCTTGATTATATTCTGCACTTGCAGATGCCGCTCTAAATGCTTCGGTTTGTCTAATTTCAAATGGTGTTTTTGGCACAGTAGCAAACATCTTTTTTAAATTCGGAATCATTCGCTGATGAATATCTTCAAAAGCTGCTAGCACTTCTTGTGGTTTTTGATAAGGCATAAATTTTTTATCCGTTTTCATATACTCAAAAAATGCTTTCAAATCGCCTTTAAAACCAACCAAATTTTTAATGCTATCCATTTGGTTTTTGATTCTAGCCACTTCTTTTAATCCTGTTTGGTAAACTTCTTCGGGTGTTTTCTTAGTGGTAGTTTGTTGTCTAACTAAATAAGCATACCACTCATCTCCACCTGGCATTGAAGACCAGCCAGAAGTTGCTCTTGCTTTTGGCAAGTATTCCTTTTGTAAAAAATCTCCAAGTCTTTTATAAGCAGGAATAATTACATTGGTGATTGAATTTTTATACTCATCAGTTATTCTCTTCTGATCAGCTGGAGAAAAATCTTTAGGCATTAGATTAATTGGCCCATAAAACAAACTTTTTGTAGCATCAGTTACTACCATGCTTTGCATTTGTGGTATCATTTTAACCACCAATGATTTTGGAAATACGATACCACTTTGCATTCCTTTCTTAAAATTACCTATTGCAGTATCTGTCCAAACAGAAAATGCTGTCATACGTTTTAACCAATCCTCATAATTTTTTACTGTTTTAAAAGGTTGCGCACCAGTTCCTGATCCTAATTGTCCAATAGTTAATGGCAAAGAAAACATTTGATTAAAAGGCAAATACTCTATATGATATTTAAAGCCTTCTAAATTCATATCTAATTGGTCTTTAAGATAATCATAGGAGAGCCTGTCATTATCATTTAATTTTTCCCTATCGTACTTTGTTAAACTATCTAAAAACTGCCTGTTATAAGATTTATTAGCCTCAATAAATGCTAAGGAACCATCATTTGGCAGAAGGTCATTATACCTTTCATCTCCAATATAAGTTGCGCTTAATGGATTTAACTTTAGTCCATCCTGATAATATTGTTCGCACATTGCAGCAAAATTTTTGTTAGCTTCTGTACCATGTTTAGTAGATTGTTTACAAGCATTTATCGTTACTAAAATCAATAAAGCTATCGCTAATTTCTTCATTCTATAATTTATTTTTAGGGTTTAATTAAATTTTTTAATGGTAATTTTTTTCTATAGCTCAATTGTCTCCAAATCCATTCTATTGGACCATAATTATATTTAGACAGCCACCATTTGCTGAAATAAATTTGGACAACATAAACCACTATTGCCAATAAGACGTAAAACCATATTGGCATATTACTCCAAACCCCTAAACCAAAACCTGAAAACACTAACAAGCCAATTAGATTTTGAACCATATAATTGGTTAAAGTCATTTTGCCCATTATAGCTAGATTCGCAAATAAAGCTTTTAATTTGCCCGCTACAAAAAGCCAACAAATTGCACTCCCAATAAAAATCATTGAACTCAATACGATATAATACCTAAACTTTAAATGTTTCAAAAATTCCCATTTCTGGTTTTCATAAATTACAAAAAAGACGTTAAAAAAAATGACAACTGCCAATGAAATCCAAAAAGCACGAACAATATATTTTTTATTATTCATCAAGTTTACAAAAAAATCAATTTTATAAAGTGTGAATCCCCATAACATACAGCAAAACATTACTAAGTGTACAGTATATAAATATTCTTTTAAAATTATTTCCCCATAATAAGTGCCCTTTAAACCAAATGTTAATACATCTAATAAGTTGTGACTCAGGTAAAGTGGAAATAATTCCATTAATTTCATATAGGAATTATCGTCTATATATCCCACATAGGCTGTAATTGCAGAAATTGCCACGAATAAAATAAGGCTAGTAATAAAGGTAGTTTTTGCCGAGCTTCGATAAAATATCAGTAAAAAAAGACCCAAAATAGCATAGTCTTTCAATATATCACCAAAGAAAATTGCGCTATTAATACCTGCTAATACCAACAGCCAAAACATTCGGCCAGCAAAAAATATATAAGGATTGTGACCTTTCTCTTTTATATTATTCATTAAAATCGCAAAACCATAACCAAATATTACACTTAATAAAGTCCATGATTTTGCTGAAAATAAAATATCTAGAATCAAAAAAAGTGTATTTGCTAGTGAATCAGGTTTATAATTCGACCAATCTTTTCCGAAACCAAAAAAATCAAAGTAGTTCATTATAACCACCCCTAGAAGTGCCCAACCTCTTAGCACATCGACAATAACGATACGTTGATTAAGTTGAATGGGTTGATAGAGCGTTTTATTCACTTCAATAAAGTTAAATAGTTAATTAAAGATATATTAATTATTTAATAAATTGATAATCAATGAAACACAAAGAAAGCCACTCCTTCTCTGGAATGGCTTTAAATATTTATCGGTTTGTAATTCTGAATTAAACTGTCGCGACTTCTTCCGGAGCGAAGAGACTACTAAATAGATTCCTCCTCGCTGTGCTTCCCTCGGAATGACAGAGATATGCTATGCTAACAATCTAATTGGCTCTTCTAATAATCCTTTTAAAGTTTGCAAAAACTGTGCTCCAGTTGCACCATCTACAACACGGTGATCACAACCTAAAGATAATTTCATTACATTACCTGGAACAACAGCGCCATTTTTAACAACTGGCACGGCTTGTATTGCACCTACAGATAAAATTGCGCCATCTGGCGAATTAATAATTGAGGTAAATTCATCGATCCCAAACATACCTAAGTTAGAAACGGTAAAAGTACTTCCTTCCCAATCTTGTGGTTGTAATTTTTTAGCTTTTGCTTTTGCACCAAATTCTTTAACTTCTGCAGAAATGTGTGATAATGATTTACCGTCTGCAAAACGAACTACTGGAACTAATAAGCCATCTTCAACGGCCATAGCCACACCAATATTAGTGTGCTCATTAAAACGGATTTTATCGCCACCCCATGATGAGTTAACCGCTGGGTGTTTTTTCAAGGCAACTGCAACCGCTTTTATGATGATATCATTGAAAGAGATTTTAACTGGCGCAACATCATTAATTGCAACACGTGCAGTCATTGCGTTGTCCATATCAATACTTATGTTTAAGTAAAAATGCGGAGCTGTAAATAAACTTTCTGCTAAACGCTTCGCAATGATTTTACGCATTTGCGAAACTGGTTGTTCTGTAAATTTAACTTCCCCAACATAAGTCGGAATTACAGGTGCAGCAGCTTGCGCTTTCGGACTACCATCTTTAGAACTTTCGGACTGTTGCGCAGCAACTGGCTTAAAGTTCTCAATGTCTTTTTTAATGATACGGCCACCTTCTGCACTACCTGCAACTTGTGCTAAATCAATTCCTTTATCTTTTGCGATTTTTTTAGCCAATGGCGATGCAATAATACGACCCCCATTTGCATTAGCAACTACTTGTGCTTTATCTTCTTTCGGAGTTTCGGCTGCTTTAGGGCTTTCGGACTTTTCTGTTTCTTTGCTTTCAGCTTTTGGTTCTTCGCTTTCAACTTTAGACTTTGAACTTTCAACTTTCGGTTCAGAACCTCCAGCCAAAATACCACTCACATCAGTTCCTTCTGGACCAACAATTGCAATAATGCCGTTTACTTTAGCCGCTTCGCCCTTATTAACACCAATATGCAATAAAGTTCCATCAGCATAACCCATAATTTCCATGGTTGCTTTATCGGTTTCTACATCGGCTAAAATGTCATCCCCCTTAACATTATCACCTACTTTTTTATGCCATTCGGCAATTACGCCTTCAGTCATTGTATCACTTAATAAAGGCATACGGATTACCGTTACGCCTTTTTTCTCTAATTCTTCTTCGGTTAAACCGCCAACTTTTGCAGGTTCCTCAGCTTTTGATTCACCTTTCGTGCTTTCAGCTTCCTTACTTTCAGTCTCATCAGTCTCTTTTGGCTCTTCGCTCTCAACTTTCGGCTTTGAAGTTTCAGCCTCTTCAGCTGCTAAGGCAGCATTATAATCTTCGCCTTCTTTACCAATAACAGCAATTACAGCATCAACTGGCACAGCTTTGCCTTCCTCAACGCCAACAAACAATAACGTTCCATCCCAGTAAGATTCTAAATCCATGGTCGCTTTATCAGTTTCCACTTCAGCTAAAACATCACCACTCTTAATTTTATCACCCACTTTTTTATGCCACTTTGCCATTACCCCTTCGGTCATGGTATCACTCATTTTGGGCATTTTTACTATATCAGCCATTTATATATATCTATTAAAATGCGTTTTTATTAAATTTCTTGGTAAGGATAATCAGTTTGCATGTAAACATCCTTAAATAATTCAGAAGCATCTGGCCAAGGAGATTCCTCAGCAAACTTTACTGATTCATCTACAATTTCTTTTACTTTCTCTTCAATTGAAGTTATCCAAGCATCGTCAGCATATTTTTCTTTTAAGATTACTTCTCTAACTTGCTCAATAGGATCTTTAGATTTGTAATCTTCAAGTTCTTCTTTGGTACGATACTTTGCAGGGTCAGACATCGAGTGACCTCTGTAACGGTATGTTCTCATTTCTAAAAATGTTGGCCCTTCGCCATTACGAGCACGTTGTATTGCCTCATCCATTGCGTTGTGTACAGCAACTGGATCCATACCATCAACAGGTGCGCAAGGCATATCGAAACCCAAACCAATTTTGTAAATATCCTTCATGTTTGTGGTACGCTCTACAGAAGTACCCATCGCATAACCATTATTTTCACAAACAAAAATTACTGGCAATTTCCATAACATGGCCATGTTGAAAGCTTCATGAATAGCACCTTGACGAACTGCGCCATCACCCATATAGCAAACATTCACATTTTTAGTGCCCTTATACTTTTCAGCAAATGCAATCCCAGCACCCAAAGGAACTTGACCGCCAACAATTCCATGACCACCATAGAAGTTATGCTCTTTACTAAAAATATGCATTGAACCACCTTTACCTTTGGAGCAGCCTGTAATTTTACCATACATTTCTGCCATGACACTGTTTGCGCTCACACCCAAAGCTAATGCATGCGCATGGTCACGGTAAGCTGTAATCATAGAGTCATCAGTACCCATTGCCGAAATTGCACCAGCAACAACAGCTTCTTGACCGATGTATAAATGGCAAAATCCCCGAATTTTTTGCTGTCCGTACAATTGCCCAGTTTTTTCTTCGAATTTGCGCATTAGCAACATCGACTCAAACCATTTTAAATAGGTATCCTTATTTATTTCTACTGCACTCATATTTTGAGGTATTGATTTTTTATTATTAAGAGCAAATCTAATTTTTTTTCTTGTAATTCACCTTATCTACTAGTGTAAAAACATCATGATAATAAGTTAAATCAACAGCAAATTAATATTTTACATTAACCTTATAAATTTAAGACTATTTAAAAATCTACAGTAAAATATAATTAATGTTTAATACCAAAAAATTATAAAATTTAATTTTGCAACTCCATTATTCATCCCAATTTACTTGTTTTAACACGAATATCAAGTAATATTTATAAAATTTTGATAATTGAATAAAAAATAAGCCTATTTCAGTACAATCAAAACAATAAAATGAGGTATTTTCTGTAATTGCTTGAAAAACATTTGGATAACATTTTTTAAAAACATACTTTTGCTTCCCTAACAATAAGCCCTAGTGGTGTACGTTTAAGTGTAAGTGCCATTTAAACCCAAACTTAACAGTATAACATGATTAAAAAGTTTTTGTTCTCAATCCTGATCATTACCTGCAGTTTCTCTGCCGTAAATGCTCAAAACAAAACAAAAGAAACCAAGGTTGAAGATCCTGATAACCTAGCCTCACAATATTTTTCTCAAGTAATGGGGGTTGCTGTAAATGCAACTTCTAACTTAAAACTATACAAATTTATTTACGAATGGATTGGTACCCCTTACCGTTTTGGTGGCAATACAAAAACGGGAATTGATTGTTCAGCTTTTACTAAGGCTATTTACGATAAGGTTTTTAACACTACTATTTTACGTAACTCTAGAGATATTTTTAGCATGACGGTTCCGTTAAATAAAGAAGACCTTAAAGAAGGAGATTTAGTTTTCTTTAAAATAAAAAGTAAAAGTATTTCTCACGTTGGTGTCTATTTAGGAGACAATAGATTTGCACACTCTAGTACTGGTGGTGTAAAAATTAGCAACATAAATGAACCTTATTACAGCAGGTACTTCTACAAAGGTGGTAGAATTCTTGAATCGGGAGATAAGAGTTTTGTTGAAGAATAACTCAGTTAACAGTTAACTAAAACCTATAATCCTTCTCGAAAAATCGGGAAGGATTTTTTTATTAATAAAAACCGATGAAGAAATTCTTTAGCCTATTGTTTTTTGTTTTTGGGTTCGCTTATTTATTAATGGGTTGCCAAGGTAAAACAATACCTTCTGAAACTGATGTAAAAATAGATAGCGTAAAAAGCAGAAAAATAAAGGATACAATCAGCATTACAGCTGTAGGAGACATTATGATTGGCTCTGCATATCCTAGTAAAAATAACTTACCACCAGATGATGCCATTAACAGTTTCAATGCTGTCTCTAGCTTTTTAAAAGGAGACATTGTTTTTGGTAATTTAGAAGGTTGCTTTTTAAACTCAGGTAACTCTACAAAGTGCAAAGATTTAAACTCAAACAGTTGTTATGCTTTTAGAATGCCAGATAGATATGGCAAAATAATTAAAGATGCAGGTTTTAACGTTTTAAGTGTTGCTAATAATCACTTAGGCGATTTTGATGCTCTTGGAAGAAAAAATACAGCTAAAATTTTAGATTCACTACAAATAAAATATGCTGGTCAACTTGATAAGCCTTATGATCTATTTGAAATAGATAGCGTAAAATATGCATTTTGTGCTTTTGCACCGAACGAAAACACGGTTTCTATTAAAGACATTTATAAAGCAAAATTATTAGTCGCAGCATTAAAAAAACAAGCAGATATTGTAATTGTTTCCTTTCATGGCGGTGGCGAAGGTGCTAAATTTGAGCATATAACTCGAAAAACTGAAATATTCTACAAAGAAAATAGAGGCAATGTATATGCTTTTGCTCATGGAGTTATAGATGCGGGTGCTGATGTAGTTTTGGGTCATGGACCTCACGTAACTAGAGCAGCTGAAGTTTACAAAAATAAATTTATAGCCTATAGTTTAGGTAATTTCTGCACTTATGGAATGTTTAGCTTAAAAGGGCCAAATGCATACGCACCACTATTGCAGCTAAAATTAAATGCTAAAGGCGATTTTTTGTATGCTGATATAGTTTCTGTAAAGCAAGATAAAATTAATAGATTAACAGTTGATGAAGAATTTACTGCATTTCAGAAAATGAAATCGCTAACGGAAGTAGATTTTCCAGAAAACATATTAAAGTTTGAGAAAAACAGAATATCTATAAAGGATTAATTTCTTTAAATTAATCTACGCTTAAAAATTCATTAAAATAAGATTAAAGAAATGCCACTGCTACTCTTCTCATCAAAAATGCAAGACTTTAAAGAAGGTAGTTACTATGGTTTTGACATCGCGATTGTAATCTGTATTATATTTTTAATTGTTAAGCGAAAAAAAACTAAGCCTCGTCTTTAGTGTTTTGAACTAATCCTATCCCAGAGACAAAGAAGATAATTCCGATTATTCCTACAACAATTAATTCTCTTGTCTGAAGACTGTGCTGTACAAATCCCCATCCTGAATAAATAAGGCCTATAATACCAAGTATTGTTAAAATAGTGCCAAAAGTGCGTTTAACGTTCATAATTCTATTTTTGTAATTTGATAACAGTACAAACTGAGTTTTGTTTCAAAAAAAAAGTAGCACCAAAAAATGATACTACTTTTAATCTCAATCTTTTATTTATAATTTACCAAACTCCAAGTCTATTCTCTAGATTTAAATACATTTTGGCAGTAGTTGGGATATTAAATGCTTTATAAAATGCTTCCATACTGTAAACTGGCCCATTTACCCTAAACATTTCCGGTGAGTGTGGATCTGTTTTTAAACGTACACGCATAGTTTCATCACGTGTTTTAATTCTCCAAACTTGTGCGAAACCTAAAAAAAATCTTTGATCTGAAGTAAACCCATCAATTTTTTTATCTGTTTCTTTTCCTTGAGCTGTTAACTTAAATGCATCATAAGCAATTGCTAAACCACCAGTATCAGCCAAATTCTCACCCATGGTTAAGTTACCATTTACGTGCTGATTGTCTAATAAAGTAAACCCGTTATACATTGCTGCAACTTTATCTGCCTTTGTTTTAAATTTATCTGCGTCGGCTTTTGTCCACCAATCTTTCATATTTCCGGCAGCATCGTATTGACGGCCTTGATCGTCAAATCCATGCGTCATCTCATGTCCAATTACTGCACCAATTGCACCGTAATTAATGGCATCATCAGCATTAGCATCAAAAAATGGGAATTGAAAAATTCCTGATGGGAAAACAATTTCATTAAATGTAGGAT
>JBBSRF010000078.1:0-10517 GCA_038243335.1 Sphingobacteriales bacterium | reverse complement strand
TTACAAGCTATCCGCAGAGAGAGTCCAGAAACAACACTAGAAACATTAATTCCAGATTTTAAAGGTCAGTGGGATAATTTATACCGTGTTTTAGAAGAACGTCCGGAAGTAATGAGTCACAATGTGGAAACAGTAAGACGATTAACTAAACAAGTTCGCGTACAAGCAAAATATGATAGAAGTTTAGAAGCTTTAAAACTAATTTCTGAATTTGGATTAAGAACTAAAACTGGAATTATGCTAGGTTTAGGAGAAACTGAAGAAGATGTTTTAGAATCGATGGATGACTTAGTGGCAAATGGAGTTCATATTTTAACACTCGGACAATATTTACAGCCTACCAGAAACCATCACCCTGTGGTAGATTGGATACATCCAGATCAATTTGCAAAATATAAAGAAATTGGATTAGCAAAAGGTTTGAGGTATGTGGAGAGTGGACCATTGGTACGTTCATCTTATCATGCGGAGAAACATTTATTTAAATTTTAAATAAGTGTTAATTAACAAACAAAAATTTCATTTTTACTGTTATACTTGTATATTCGTAAACATTGGCAACAGCAAAAAAAATATCCCTATCTGAAGAAGAATTAGTAAATGGTCTTAAAAGTCAAGATACTGTTGCTATGCAAGCATTGTATGGTATGTATTCTGGGGCTCTGCTAGGCGTTATCTCTCGTATTGTAATACAAACAGAGGTTGCTGAAGATCTTTTACAAGAAACTTTCGTTAAAATTTGGAATTCTGCAGGAAGCTATGACGCCTCAAAAGGACGTCTATTTACTTGGATGATGAATGTTGCCAGAAATTTATCTATAGACAAACTTCGATCTAAAGATTTTAAAAATGCGAATAAAAACCAAGACATTGAAAATAACGTAGATTTTATTGATGAGCAGAAGAAAGTCACTTTTAATGCTGATACCTTAGGTCTAAAAGATCTAGTAACAAATTTAAAACCAGACTTTAAAAATGTGTTAGATATGGTTTATTTTAAAGGCTATACACACGTTGAAGCTGCTGAAGAACTAAACATACCACTAGGAACTGTAAAAACTAGGGTAAGAATGGCTATTTTAGAGTTAAGGAAAAAATTTAATTGAAGTGGAAGAGTTAAGAAAATATATTGAATCCGGCATACTTGAACTTTACGTTTTAGGGCAGTTATCTGCAACTGAAAGTAATGAAGTTGAAGCAATGGCTTTAACTAATCCTGACATAAAAGCGGAAATTACTGCTATTGAAATTGCTATGGAAAATTATGCGATAGAAAATGCAGTCGCTCCATCTATCCAAGTTGAAGAAAAAATTCTAGCTCAAATCCCAAAATATAAAGTAGTAGAAACACCTGTAAAAAGTAAAATTATTCCTTTGCATAAAGAGCAAAACGAAAATAAAATTAAAACACTTCGTTATCTATTAATTGCTTGTAGCGTTTTATTAGTGGTTAGTTTAGGATTTTTGTTTTCTGCACATCAAGATTTAAATTTTGCAAATACTCAAATTGCTAGTTTAAGTATAGATAAAGAAAAGTTTGCTAGTACTGTTTCTAAATTGGAGTTCAGCAAAGCTGGAATGGAAAATCAAATTGCCATGTTTGAAACTACCGAATGGAATACGATTAAATTAGCTGGTGTTGCAAATTCTCCGAAAGCACAAATGGTAGTTTATTGGAACAAAACAAATAAAAATATTTTAATTAACCATACCGCTATGAGTTTGCCTAAAACAGATACTGCTCATGAGTATCAATTATGGGCATTAGTAGATGGAAAACCAGTTAGCTTGGGTGTTTTCGGTGAAAATGCTAAGGAAGCTGTTCAACAAATGGAAACTATAGAAAAAGCGCAAGCATTTGCAGTAACTATTGAACCAATGGGTGGCAGTGTAAATCCTACTATGGAAAAAATGGTAGCAATGGGTGAGTTAAGTATTTAATCTCTAATCTTTAAAAGAGCATTATTAAATTAATTAAATCCAAATTTATTTGGAGTAGATTAATTTTATTTAGCTGATTTTTTTAAGGTTTTAGGAATTTGTAAAGACACTTGAGAAGCTGTTATCACAAAGCTTTCCTTTGCCAATTCATCACCAGCTTTCCCATGTATATAAACACCTAAAATTGCGGCTTGTTCTGCAGTATAACTTTGTGCAACTAAAGCTGTGATTGTTCCTGTGAGCACATCGCCCATTCCACCACTTGCCATACTTGGGTTACCAGTTTGATTGATATAAATATCACCATTTGGCACACATGTAAAGGTGTATTGATTTTTAAGCACGATAATTACAGTTAGTTCTTTGGCTTTTGCACTGGCCTTAGCTACCCGCTCCCACCAATTTAGATGTTCGCCAAACAATCTATCAAATTCTTTTACATGTGGTGTTAAAATACTTTGAGCTGGTATTTTTTTTATCAAATCTTTTCTTTTACTTAAAATAGTTAAACCGTCCGCATCAATAACTAGTGGTTTTTTTAGTTTGATGATCTTCTCTAATAATTCTTCATTTAATTTATCAACTCCAAGCCCAGGACCAATTGCAATGGCATTATATTTATTAAAATTTTCACTTTTTAAAGCGTCTTTTCTTATTAAAACCATCACTTCTGGCAGCGAAGTATTTATAGCGTTTAATCCACTCTCTGGCAAGCAAACCGTTGTTAAGCCAGCACCAGTATGCAAAAAAGCACTTGCAGCTAATATTGCAGCACCCATAGTTTCTATATTTCCAGCTATAAGTAAAGCATGACCATAAGTTCCTTTGTGTGTGAAATTGGCTCTTGGTTTGATGAGATTCTTTACATCAGAAGGTGTAATTAATTTCCAAGGACTGATGTGTTGTTCAATAAAATCTTCGTCTAATCCAATATCAACAACTTTAAATCTATCCATCGCCTTTGCAGACTCAGGAAAGAAAAAATTAATTTTAGGTCGTTGAAAACTGATCACCAAATTAGCTTTTATCCCTTTATAATCTTTATCAATAGCTTCTTCACCATTAAAACCAGTAGGGATATCTATTGCAACTACTTTAGCATGGTGTTGATTAATATTTAGGACTAACTTTCTATAATTACCCGTTATAGGTTTATTTAAGCCAGAGCCTAAAATACCGTCAATAATTACATCAGTTTTTAATTCTTTAATTTGATCAGCATTTGTAATTGCGGTTATTGAAATTTTCTTTCCTTTTAATTGCTTTAAATTGGTTTTGTAATCACCCGATTCATTTTTATAAAACTGAACAAGAAAAACTTTAATATTTTTATATTTCTTTTTATTTAATAATCTTGCAATAGCCAATCCATCGCCACCGTTATTCCCTTGTCCGCAAAAAACAGAAATTGTTGTATGCAAATCCGGAAATTCTTTAACAAATACTCTTACAAACGCTACTGCCGCTCTTTCCATTAATTGGATTGAAGAAATTTCTTTAAGTTCAAGTGTTGCAGCATCAGCATTACGCATCTGTGCAGAATTTAATAAAGTTTGCATCGTACTAAGTTACATTATCTGCTAACTAAATTTAAATACTTATGCTTTTGTTTTACGTATATTGTAACGACAAAATTATATATTTTGCAATACATGAATTTAAAAACAGACGTCTTAATTATTGGTGGTGGTTTAGCTGGATTAACTTCGGCGTTACATCTACATCAAGCGGGCGTAAATGTTATTTTGATTGAAAAAAACGCTTATCCTCATCATAAAGTTTGCGGTGAATATATTTCTAATGAAGTATTGCCGTACTTAAAATGGTTAAATTTGGATATTGAAAGTTTAAAACCAACTCATATCAATCAATTACATTTAACAACAAGTTCTGGAAAAAGCATTCATACTATTTTACCTTCGGGTGGTTTTGGAATTAGCAGGTATACTTTAGATCATTATTTATATCTACAATTAATTGAAAGAGGAGTTAGAGTTATAGAAGATAGTGTAGTTGATGTAGATTTTAATAATGATGAGTTTTCTGCAAAAACTTCGAAAAATAATACAATTAATGCAAAACAAGTTTTAGGCGCATTTGGTAAACGCTCTAATTTAGATGTAAAATTGGAAAGAAGTTTTATCAATGAAAAATCGCCTTTTTTAGCAGTTAAAGCCCATTATAAAGGAGAATTCCCCCCTGATGTAGTTGGATTACATAATTTTAAAGGTGGTTATTGTGGAGTTTCTAAAGTAGAAAATGATATCATTAACATCTGTTATATTGCCAATTATAAAACGTTTAAAAATTACAAGAACATTAGCATTTATCAACAAGAAGTATTATCAAAGAATAAAGAGTTAAAAAACATTTTTGAGCAGAGCGATTTATTATTTGAAGCGCCGCTAACCATCAGTCAAATAAATTTTAAAAGAAAAGAAGCGGTAAATAACCATATTTTATTGATTGGAGATACTGCGGGACTAATTCATCCACTTTGTGGTAATGGAATGGCAATGGCAATTACTTGTGCTAAAGTTGCATCAGAATTACTGATGAAATTTTTCAATGAAGAAATAAAATCACGGTCCTCGATTGAACATCAATATACAAAAATATACAATTCGCTTTTTAGCTCTCGATTAAGAATGGGAACAATTTTATCAAGCTTATTACAAAATGAAAAATTAGCAGATTTTTCTTTAAATTTCCTAGCTCGAAGCCCATTTTTATTGCGTCAAATAATTAAAAGAACACACGGTAAACCATTAATTACAAATGATTGATACCAAATACAGAAGCGATGCTCCTGAAACAATGGACGATTTTACCATGGAAGGTGAAATATTAAGAGATGCATTAGATAAAATTGCCAGCATCAATCAACTTTTAGGAGGAAATAAAGTTACGCTTGATGGTGTGAAAAAATTAATTGAAACCAAACCTCAAGATTATACATTCCACATCACCGATATTGGCTGCGGGAACGGTGACATGCTGAGGGCTTTAGCGGATTATGGATTAAAGCATAAATTAAATTTTATATTGAAAGGGATAGATGCCAATGAGTTTACAATTTCACATGCTAGAAATTTATCTGAACAATACCAGAACATTAGCTATGACTGCATAGATATATTTGATGATAAAAATGCGGAATGCGATATTATGTTGTGTACTTTAACCTTACATCATTTTAAAGATCAAGAAATAATAAATTTTTTATCAAACTATCTACAGCTCGCAAAGGTTGGTATAGTAATTAACGATTTGAATAGAAATGCATTGGCTTATTATTTATTTAAGGCTTTATGTTTTATATTTAGATTGAATGACATGTCTAGAGAAGATGGTTTAGTTTCTATTTTGCGTGGGTTTAAGAGAGTAGATTTACTAACCTATTCACAAGCATTAAAATTAAAATATTTTTCAATTAAATGGAAGTGGGCTTTCCGTTACCAATGGATTATTAAAACAAGATGAGTGTAAAAATTAAAGCAGTATGTAAAGCTTTACCTGAATATTCTAGAGCAACTGCTGAAATTTTGCCATTTTTAGATGGATGGTTAAATGGGCAAGATGAACGATTCATTAGGAAGGTAAAAAAGATTTTTGAAGGAGCTGCAGTAGACAAGCGTTATTCCTTCATGTCGCCAGAAGAAGTTTTCAGTGAACTTAGTTTTGAAAAAAGAAATGACATCTATATCAGAGAAGGAATTAAGTTAGGCGAGAAATGTTTAAGTGATGCACTTAAAAAATCAAATTGGAAACCAACTGATTTAGATTTTATCATTACCGTAAGCTGTACAGGAATAATGATTCCTTCTTTAGACGCTTATTTAATCAATAAATTAAAACTTAGACAGGATATTGTTAGACTGCCCGTTACCGAAATGGGTTGTGCAGCTGGGGTATCTGGATTAATATATGCCAAAAATTTTTTAAAAGCTAATCCTGGTAAAAGAGCAGCAATTGTAGCCGTTGAATCACCAACGTCTACTTTTCAATTGAATGATTTTAGCATGGCGAATATAGTAAGTGCAGCCATATTTGGCGATGGAGCTTCTTGTGCTTTGTTAAGTTCTCATCAAGACGATGAAGGACCAGAGATCATCGCAGAAGAAATGTACCATTTTTACGATGCTGAAGAAATGATGGGTTTTAAAATGACGAATACCGGTTTACAGATGGTATTAGATGTTGCTGTACCTGAAACAATTGAAGGACATTTCCCAGCTATCCTTCATCCTTTTCTGGCTAAAAACAATTTAACAATTAAAGATATTGATCATCTAATTTTTCACCCAGGAGGAAAAAAAATCGTACAATTAGTTGAAGGACTTTTTAGCGAATTAGGTAAAAATATAGATGATACTAAAGAAGTTTTAAGGCTCTATGGAAATATGTCTAGTGCAACTGTGCTCTATGTTTTAGAGCGCTTTATGGATAGAAATCCTAAAAAAGGAGAGAAAGGTTTAATGTTAAGCTTTGGTCCAGGATTTTCTGCACAACGTGTTTTATTACAATGGTAATATGAATAAACATGAAATATTAAGTCGATTACCCTATACCCAACCCTTTCTTTTTGTTGATGAATTATTAGAAGTTAATGAAGACGGTATCAAGGGCTCATTTACATATCTTAAAAATTTAGATTTTTATAAAGGACATTTCAAAAATCATCCGATCACTCCTGGTGTAATTTTAACAGAAACCATGGCACAAATTGGTTTAGTTTGTTTTGGAATCTATTTAAGCGAAGGAACTGACGAAATTGTAATGTTGAGTTCTTGTAAAATCGACTTTCTTAAACCAGTTTATCCAGGTGAAAAAGTTATGGTAATGAGTACAAAAAATTACTTTAGATTTAATAAGTTAAGTTGTAAAGTGGTAATGGAAAATGAAGCTGGTGAAACCGTCTGCAAAGGAGAAATTGCAGGTATGTCAATTAAAAAAAGAGATGGAGAATAGAGTTGTCATTACAGGTTTAGGAATTGTTGCACCAAATGGAATTAATATTGTTGATTTTACGCATTCCATAAAAAATGGATTTTCAGGTATTAGATTCAATCAACAACTAAAAGATTTAAATTTTTCTTGCCAAATTTCTGGAGAACCAATACTTCCAGCTGATTACTTGCTCAACTATTTTTCAACTGCAGAGCTCTCTAAATTTAATAGTACTGGTATTGCTTATGGCGTAATTGCAGGAATGGATGCATGGAAAGATGCTGGATTAAACATTGCTGAAAACGAACCATTTTGGGATAGCGGTACAATTTTCGGAACAGGCACATCGGGAATTGATAAATTTAAAGATGGTATCTATAACATAGATAAAGGATTTGTTAAAAAATTAGGTAGTGGTACAGCAGTACAAGTAATGGGTAGTGCAGTAAGTGCATTCTTAGGCGGAAAAATTGGATTGGGCAATTTAGTAACCACCAATTCTTCGGCTTGTTCTACAGGAACAGAGGCGGTAATTTTAGCTTACGAACACATAAAAAGTGGAAAAGCTAAAATAATGTTAGCTGGTAGTACGAGCGACAGCGGCCCTTACATTTGGGGCGGATTTGATGCCCTAAGGGTTTGCACATACAAACATAACGAAGATCCAGAAAATGGATGTAGACCTATGAGTGCTTCTGCGAGTGGCTTTGTGCCTAGTGCAGGTGCTGGCGCAATGGTTTTAGAAAATTTAGAAAGTGCCTTAGCTAGAGGTGCTAAAATATATGCCGAGATACTTGGTGGAGATATAAATTCCGGTGGTCAACGTGGTTTAGGCAGTATGACAGCTCCAAATCCAACTGCAGTACAACGCTGTATTACAGGTGCAATTACATCTGCTGGAATTGAAGCTAATGACATCGACGCAATAAATGGACATTTAACCGCAACAGCTAAAGATGCCTTAGAAATTGAAAACTGGACAAAAGCTTTAAATAGAAAAGGTAAAAACTTCCCTTATATCAATTCTCTAAAATCTATGATTGGTCACTCTTTAAGTGCTACGGGAAGTATAGAATGTGTGGCATCGATATTACAAATTAGCGAAGAATTTATCTTCCCGAATATTAATTGTGAGGATTTGAATCCAGAAATTGAAGCGCTAATTGACAAAAGTAAAATACCTACGCAACTGATTAATAAAAAAGTATCAATTTTGGCTAAAGCAAATTTTGGCTTTGGCGATGTAAATGCTTGTATCATTTTTAAAAAATATAACAATGGATAGACACCAATTAATGAATGATTTAAAAGAAATTATTAAACCTTATACCGAAAATTTAGAGGCATTAGCAAATATCAGTGAGCAAACTGATTTACTGATGGATTTAAAAATCAATTCTGCAAACTTAGTAGACATCATCTTAGACATTGAAGAAAAATTTGACATCGTTATAGACAATGATTCGATGAGCAGAATGGTAAATGTTAAGGAAACTATGGCTGTAATTAATGAAAAACTAGCCAAAAATGCTGGGTAATGACATTGTAGATTTACATAAAGCAGCGTTAGAAAGTAATTGGCAGCGAAAAGGTTATTTGAATAAAATATTTACTCCAAAAGAGCAAGACGCAATTGTTAATTCTCCAGATCCAAATATTATGGTTTGGTTATTTTGGAGCATGAAAGAAGCGGCTTATAAAATTGTGAGCCCGAATATTGGTGAAAGATTTTATAAACCGAAAAGTTTTGAGTGTTATATAAGTTCTTATGAAGATACAATAAAAGGAAAGGTTGTTTATGAGGAATTTGAATTAGATACGGTTAGTAGAGTGACCGAAAATTTCATTGATACAACTGCAATATCAGAGCATAATCGAAAACTTGAACATTATCTTTTTAATAATGAGAGTTCATATATTCAACAATTCAATAAACTTTCATATCAATTTAGATTACTAAAAGATGAGACAAATCTCCCAATCGTACAAGATTTGTTTACTCAAGAATTTTGTCCAGCTTCTGTAAGTCACCATGGAGGGTATGTTTCGATTGTACATCCATCTCAATTTGAGCCAGTATAAAACATAATGTTCAATATGTTAAACGCAGCGCATCTCGAAGAGCAAAGTTGTTCTTAATGGTAAGGCCATAACATAGAACAAAAAAGAATTGATTCTATGGCATTAATTCTTTTAATTTATTTTGTAGCTCTTCACCACGTAGATTGACAGCCACAATCTTTCCCGATTCATCAACCAAATAATTTGCTGGAATTGCAATTACTTTTAGCTTAGCTGCTAAGCCAGAAATATCCCCACCGTTAAACAAATTAACAAAATCTATCATACCATCTTGCTTCAAAACATCTAACCATTTGTTTTTATCTTTTCCAGCATCTATTGAAATTGTTATAACCTTAAATCCCCTATCTTTAAATACTTCTTGTGCTTGAACGATATTTGGAGTTTCCTTTCGGCATGGTATGCACCATGTTGCCCAAAAGTCAATAAGTGTAAATTTACCAGAAATGTTGGAGCTATTAAATTTAATACCCTGTGAGTTAGGTAAAATAAACTTTGGAAAGTTCATTCCGACTGTGTACTCAGTACTTGATATCATACCTTCCTTAGACAACTTATCATTAACATCTTTTGTAACATGAATCCAACTCTCTAATGACTTTACTCTATCTGAAAAATCCTCAAATAATTCTTCAGTTTTTGACGCTGTAAATTCTTGGTCAAATAAAATAGGTCCGAAATTAAAAAGAGATATTTCAGAATCTAAATTATTTCTAATAAGTGTAACCATCTCTCCTAGTATGTTATTAAATATGGATCTGGCTTTGGTTTCTTTTAATATAAATTTCTCATTTTCTGAAATTGACAATTTATCAATTATACTGTTTGAGCTATCACGTTGAGTTATAAATTTGACATCTAACTGATGAAATTTATTCTGAAGTAAATTTTGCTCATTACCCTGAATACTAAAAAGTTTGCTTGCTGAATTATATGTTACCTCCATTTCTGCTTCACAAATAATTGTACAATGATAGAAGCGCCTACGGGACAGGGGCCTATCTGATAAGATTGCATCAATTGATCCATCCTTATCAGAAAACAACAATTCAATTAATGGAATCTGACCAAAACGCTGTTGGGTATTAAATGTTCCTTCTATTTCAAACTTTTTGCTTTCAATGTTAATCTTTTTAATCAAATTAAAATTGTTGTCAAAGAGATAGGCGTATTTAAATGACATTTGCTCATCTATTGTCACATTTAATTTGAAAAGTTTGACCTCTGCAAATGTGTTTATTGAATATGTTAGAAGTATAATTAAAAATAAGATTTTTTTCATAATATGAATGTTTAAAATACAAGATATAGAAAATAATCAAAACAAACTAAGTAATTAGTTTGTTTTTTTTAAAAAATTCTTCTTCGAGAGTTACAAATCATGTTCTTAGGAATGTTAAGTGAAGTGCATGCCGAACACTTAAATATTAGTGGATTTCAAATCCACTTTATCAATTACTTCGAGATGCCTTTCAGAACATCTCGAAGAGCAAAGATTTAAGGATAAAAAATTGTAGCAAAAAGCCCGACTAACGATAAACGGG